>NZ_JAJGUA010000034.1:0-174787 GCF_020784695.1 Limosilactobacillus secundus | reverse complement strand
GGCTCAGTGAAGTTGAGGCACTTTCACTCTGACTTAAGGATGTCGAAGTACTTTCACTCTGGCTGAGTGAAGTTGAAGCACTCTCACTCTGACTCAATGAGGTTGACGCACTTTCGCTCTGACTCAACGACGTTGAGGCACTTTCGCTTTGACTAAGTGAGGTTGACGCACTTTCACTCTGGCTGAGTGAAGTTGAGGCACTTTCACTTTGACTAAGTGAGGTCGAGGCACTCTCACTCTGACTCAACGAGGTTGACGTACTTTCGCTCTGACTTAAGGATGTCGAGGCACTTTCGCTCTGGCTAAGTGACGTTGACGCACTTTCGCTTTGACTAAGTGATGTCGATGCACTCTCACTTTGGCTCAACGAGGTCGAGGCACTTTCGCTCTGGCTAAGTGACGTTGACGCACTTTCACTTTGACTCAACGATGTCGAAGTACTTTCGCTCTGGCTGAGTGAAGTTGACGCACTTTCACTCTGGCTGAGTGAAGTTGATGCACTTTCACTTTGACTCAACGAGGTTAAGGCACTTTCACTTTGACTCAATGAGGTCGAGGCACTTTCGCTTTGGCTCAACGATGTTGAGGCACTTTCACTCTGACTAAGTGAGGTCGAGGCACTCTCACTCTGACTCAGTGATGTTGATGCACTTTCACTTTGGCTCAGTGATGTTGATGCACTTTCGCTCTGACTCAATGAGGTCGAAGTACTTTCACTCTGGCTGAGTGACGTTGAAGCACTTTCACTTTGACTCAACGATGTCGAAGTACTTTCGCTCTGGCTGAGTGAAGTTGAGGCACTTTCACTTTGACTCAACGATGTCGAAGTACTTTCACTCTGGCTGAGTGAAGTTGATGCACTTTCACTTTGACTCAACGATGTCGAAGTACTTTCGCTCTGGCTGAGTGAAGTTGAAGCACTTTCACTTTGACTCAACGATGTCGAAGTACTTTCACTCTGGCTGAGTGAAGTTGAGGCACTTTCACTTTGACTCAACGATGTTGACGTACTTTCGCTCTGACTTAAGGATGTCGATGCACTCTCACTTTGACTAAGTGACGTTGAGGCACTCTCACTTTGGCTCAACGATGTCGAAGTACTTTCGCTCTGGCTGAGTGAAGTTGACGCACTCTCACTTTGACTCAACGAGGTTGAGGCACTTTCACTCTGACTAAGTGATGTCGAGGCACTTTCACTCTGACTCAATGATGTCGAAGCACTTTCGCTTTGACTCAACGACGTTGACGCACTCTCGCTCTGGCTAAGTGACGTTGATACACTCTCCCTTTGACTGAGCGATGTTGATACTGATCGACTTGTACTATTTGAAATGCTGTCTTTAATTGATGTAGAAATACTTCCTGATGTACTTATCGAACGAGATATACTTTCTGAATGTTCTGAACCACTGGTATATTCAACTCTGGTGGTTCCATTCTGATTAATGTCTGCCATCACCATTTGAACTGGTGCATTACCACTATTTTGTTCACCAGTAGTGGCGCCAATTGTATAACTGGTACCGTTAACAGTACTTTGATTATTTGCAAAGTAATTCGATTCTATTGTTGTTCCATCATTTGTTACAATCACGTTAGTATTATTAGCGTTTATCGTAACATTTGCAGAATTTGAAGAATAAGTAGTACCAGTTGTTGTATTTAAAGTTAAATGAGCGGGATTATTAATATTAACAGTATTGTCGGAATTACCAAAGTAGAAGTTACGATTACCTGACAATGTAGCATTCGTTCCTTGATTAAAGGTAGCAGTATTATCGGAGCCCTTGAGGAAGTAAATATTTGTACCACTAGTATTCAAATTAATATTTGAGTTTTCACCAGCAACAAAACTAGCAGTACCCTTAGTTAACGCAATATTTGCAACATAATACCATGGCCATATGCCTCTATAGTTATAAGTATTATTTATTGTCAAATTAGCATTGTTACCAACTGATACAACATGCTCGATATGATTACCTAACATAGCAATATCAAATGGTGTAATACTATTATTAATAATTAGACTAGCACCATCATCAATTTTTAAATCATTTCCGCTATAAATTAAAGTTTGGTACCCATCAACGTCAGATTTTTCAGTTGTATAAGTGTTTCCATTATACTGATACGAATTCACACCATTAATAGTCGTATTTCCACGAACTTCAAATACTTTTAAGCCAGCATTTGTATCTGCAAAAACAGCAGTTCCACCTGTAGCATCTACATCATCATAAATTAATGTATACTCAGCACCTTTAGTCATAAAGACTGAGTTAGTCATGGCAAATCCACCACGTTGATTAGCAGTATAAAGTTTTACAGATTTAATGATCGTCGTATATTGTGTTGAAGTATTATTGTGAAGCAAAATACAGTTATTTCCAATATTTAGTTCATATTTGCCAGTTCCATTACTTCCATCAATTGTAAAATTATGTGGCGTAATTTTACAATCCCCTATATCTGAGTTCCCTAAATCAATATTAGCCGTTAATTTGATAGTACTAATATTGCTATTTTTAATAGCATTAATAAACTCATCGGCAGTACTTACATTAACGGTACCTTTTTCTTCAGTTGCGTTCGTTTGAATAAAACTAGAATTAAATAATGCAATCGTCCCATTAGTAATATTCTCAGTCGTTGTTCGTAATGAAAGATTTTGATTTGCTGATAAGACAGTACTATTAGAAGCTTCCTTTGTGAATGTTTCAAAATCATCATTAGAAGATAATGAAGTATTACTATTAGTAAGCGAACCACTTATACTAGATGAAGTTAAACCAGTACTAGTTGATGCTGATTGTGAAGTTGCGACGGAAGAGCTAGTCGATGTTGAACCAGAGCTAACATTTAAAGTACTAGTTGTCGATTCACTTATAGAAGCATTTGATTGGCTGACTGAGGTACTACCTGATGTTGAGCCAGAGTTAATATTTGAGGTACTTGTTGTTGATTCGCTTGTAGAAGTCTTTGATTGACTAGTCGATATACTACTTGACGTTGAAGTACTAGTAGATATTAAACCAGAGCCGACTACTTGAGAACTTTGATCAACGGTAGTAGTAGCCGCATGAACTTCTGTCGGATTAGCTACTCCAATTGCTCCAATTCCTAGTAAGGTTGCAACCGTTGCTGTCCCTTTTTTATAGGCATCCGCCGTGTCAGAAGTATGCATATTCTTTAATGAATCTAAATCATTAAAATCAGTTGTCCTAACTTCTTTCTTTGATCTAAAAGAAAATAATTTAAAGAAACGTGTTAACGCACTAAACCATCCATGTTTAGTTTTATATAATTTTACTTTACTTTTGTCTTCTTGTCCTTTATTGTTTTTTGCCATAGATAACTCCCCTCTAGATTATCAACTTATGTATCAATCTACTGATAAGCAAAATCATTATTTATCATCGATTTTACTCTTCTGCTTCTTCAAAATAAATAAATTTTTAGTGGAGTATTAATTTATTAAACATATGCATTTCATTCAAAAAGATCAAAAAGCAAATTTTCGCTTCTTAATCTTTTTACTAATGAATAAAATATCCTATTAGCATCATTCCAACAACTAAAATTAAAAGTAAAGTCATTAAGACGGAACGAAAGTTAATTGGCTCTTTTTTCTTTTTATAAGGTTGTCGCTTTTCTTCTTCTACTTTTTCTAAACGTTTCAAAGCATCTTGTTGAATGAGCGATTGTGGTTGATCATGATCTTCTTTTTTATTCACTTTGCAAGGCTCCAATCATTCTTTGGTAATCTTGGACACTAACTTCACTAGCTAATTGACGTTGTGTATCGATAAGCTCCTTCATCAATGACGGCTTCAGCAAGGCTGTCATAATATGCCTACTCATTTTCTGGACTTCATTTACTTTAAACGTATTTTGAGGAGTAACAAACTGTGGTTCATGGAGCGTTTCATCAAAACCGACAATTAGCATATTTTGCTCAAAAGCACCACGAACAGCATCCAAAATTTCATTCTGACGATTAATATCTAAATAAATATCACAATCCGCAATTAACTGTTTAACCCGGGCTGAACTGACATTAGGATATAATTCGACATTTTCATATTGTTGGTATGCGAGTAATTTACCCGACATTTCAGTAACAGCTGCAATATGAAACTTAATACTAGGCAAACTCTTGATAAGCGTTGATAATTCAACTATCTCATCCGAATTAGTAAGAATCAAAGCTTGTGGACGCAACTGATTAGCCCGTGGATGCGGGTAGATAGTCCCGAGGAATCCAAAGTCAACGTGATTATTTTTTAGGTTAGCGCCAATTCGTTGCCAATCTATGTATCGTTGGAAAATAATATGTTTAGTCCGTGTATTATTCTCCATTAAGAATTTCATGTTACCCGGCAATTCATCCCCGATTAGCGGTTCATGCCAAAATAAAGTATCACTACCATCAGTCGGTAAGTTCAACGAGACACTTAGCCCTTGGTTTAAAGTATTATACAAAATATGATCGAGCTTAAAGTGACGCGTCTGAAGATAATATCTAACAAGTTCAGTTAATGATGGAAAATGGTGGTCTCCATCAACATCTAAAAAGAAATCACCAGCGATAAGATTCCATTCAAGAAAAACCCGGTTCTTTTTATCGTAATATTTTCGCCATGCTGGCTGTTCATTTCGGTAATAAGTTTGGGCAAAACGATAACCATAACGATTATAATGATCAATCCAGCTAACTTTACCATTATTATTCAACCAACGCACTTCTTTTACTTGCCGAGTATTATCAGTAGCTTGGTATATAATATCAGCCCGTTTCTTATCAAGATCATATATCTGCCCCTGGTTTGCCGTGCTCAAAATTCGCCAGTAACGAGGTAAGGAAAGATGGTCAAAATATAAGGGCTTTCTATTTACGTTATAGTTACCCCAATGCTTGATTGGTGACTCAACTTCAGGTGGTAAGAAGCCATCATCATTAATTACTACGGTCGGGATTTTAATCTGAGCAGTTCGTTGAGAGCGAAGAAAATCAAATGAGGCTTGATCAAAGTTATCAAATAAATTAAGCATGCTGTAACTCCCCTATCAGTTGCTGCCATTGTTTAGCAACATTCTCAGTCAAATACGACTCCGCTAATGAATATGATTTTTCATGGAAAGATGTTAAGTCCGCTTCAGTAAAGTTTTTAACAATTGCTTCGGCTAGTAATTGTTCTTTACGTGAATTACTCCAATCTTCAGTATATGGCAATAAGTAACCATTTTGTTGATCTACAATGAAAGTCTGGTTACCATAGGGAACATCAAACCCAATCATCGATAAACCTGAACCAACCGCTTCCATTAAACTTAGCCCAAAGCCTTCGCTAGTTGAGCCTGCAATATAGGTTTCATACTTTTGGTAAACATTTTTTAAATCATGTTGCCCCATTAATTTAATATAGGAATCAGCATTATTTTTTGTGATCAAGTCTTGCAACCGACTTCGTTCACCACCCTCACCATAAATATCCAAGGTTAGATCAGAAATACTTTTATGTGCCGCAATAGTTGCTCTAATTACCCAATCAATATGTTTTTCGTTGGCTAATCGAGAAGCAGTGATTAAAGAATGTGTTCTGCGGGTCTCTTCCGGCTTTACCAAGTGTTCCAAACTACCAACTGGGATAGTATTGATTTGTGGTTTAGCGTGGTTAAAATGTTTTTGCTGACTAGCTAGCAAGTCACGTTGTCGATCAGTCGCAACGACATAAGCAGCTACATCTTGATAATGCATGAATTGATATTCATAAAAATTATTCCATAATACTTGCTGATCATTTGTATAATGCTTGTCGTAGTGGTCAGCATGCACAGGGATAACCAGTTTTGCTGGTAAATGATGTTCAAAAATCAATTGACCATTAACTAATTGCTTATCTTCATCCATTCGATCAAGAATAATTATATCATCAGCTTTAAAATTCAATTTCCGGATCATTTCGCGATAAAGATCAGTTTTTGAATAATAGTTTTGATCAGGAAATTCAAATAATTCGTAACCATCCCCATCCAAGTGTTGGGTATACGCAACCGTCCCATCTTCATTATAAAATTCCCGAAAAACCACCTGATTATCCTTCGCTTCCCCAGAATAATATTCTGTAGCATATTTTGTATACGAATAGAAATCACGTTTTATTAGTCGATTGTTAAAAATATAAGTGACCTGGTCAATTGTTCTTTTCTCGCGATTGTTGTAGCGCAGTGCGATCGTGAGCTTTTCTTTTTCAGATTTATATTGTAACTCTTTCGTGCCATTATCGGACTGAAGAACAAACTTTCGCTGCTCAAGATGGTTTTGCTTAACGAAAGTATCGAGTAAAAAGGTTGATGGAGCAATTTTAATATCAGTGAAAAAGTTGTAAAGCCAGATGATCTGATCATCATTAAAACCTAGATTAGCAGTTAGATCAGCAATATTATTTCCTAAAATCAAGTCCGAAAAAACAAACTTTGCTGAAATGTTAAGATTACGAAAGGCTTGTGCACGATATGACTGAGCATACTCGACACCACTACTGGCCCAGCCAATCCCTAAATTAATATTATATACAGTCATACTTTCCTCCATCATCAACTAAAGTTAACAATTAAATGATTATCTTTATCCAATCTAATAGTACTTAGCATTAAATTATCAACTACTTTTTTAGCGACAGTATCAAACATTTTTTCAAATGCTTGATAAGCTTTTTCTTGGTACATAAATTGGGGATTTCGTTGGGCGGTTGCCCATGGTTGAACAATTGTTGACAATTTGGATAAATAAGCCATTTGATCAGTCCAACTACTATCAAGCGCATTTAATAAAGCTGAACGATAAAATTGGTTTAATTGTTCATTATTGATTAACACTTGGGCCTTTTGTTCTAGCTTCTTTTGGCAAAAATGTTCTAAATAAATTTGTATTTTTTTGTGGTTTAATTCTAGATCATCCGGCAAATCCACAACATCATAAGTAAAATGTTGATTCATTAAATGCCGTAATCCTAGGGCAGTCCATTCTCCTTTTTCATCAAGGTAAAGCGAAATCCCTCTGCTTAACCATTTTCCAACTTCTGTTTCTAAATGCGCGGTTCTCATTAACTGATCACGCTGATCATAAAGATACTTACGCTGAATTTTTAATGCAATTTCATTCTTATTAATGTTGCTGCGTGCCATTTGCTGATTAGCAGCTACCCGATCATTCAACATCGTAATGCTCATTTTTAAACGTGGGCTACGCAACTGCTTATCAGTTTTTTTCTTTCGTAACCGACGATAATAATTTTTGAACCGTTTTGTACTATTTTTGGCGAGATAACCGTCCTCTAGAGAGATATAAAATTTACTTGTACCCGGATCACCTTGCCGACCAGCACGTCCTGCCAACTGCATCTTTACTCGCGCTGGTAGCATTTCTGTCCCAATTACGGCAAGACCACCTAATTTTTTCACCTCTTCACCAAGTTTAATATCTGTTCCACGACCAGCCATGTTGGTAGCAACAGTCACCGCCCCTTTTTGTCCAGCATCTTTTACAATATCAGCTTCTCGGGCGACATTAAACGCATTTAAAACATTATGAGAGATACCACGGTCTAATAATAATTCAGAAATAATTTCTGAATTTTCTACCGAACCAGCCACTAATAAAACCGGACGCCCTGCTTTATGAAGCTCAATTGTCTCATCAAGGGCATGAATTAACTTTTGACGAGTTGTTAAATAAATTTGCTCTGGATAATCTCTACGAATTACCTTTTTGCGAGTCGGAATTTGGATAACTCGCATCTTATACACTTCAAAAAACTCTTGCTCATCGCTTTTGGCGGTTCCACTCATTCCAGCGATTTTATTAAACAAACCAAACAGACTAGGAAAGGTAATTGATGCCGCCACTTGTTGGTTAGGCGTAAGGTCAACGTGTTCTTTTGCTTCAATTGCTTGATGCACCCCTGTACTGACCTTTACTCCTTTTTTCAGTCGCCCATTTGCCTCATCAAGTAAAACAACTTTCCCTTCACTAACTAAATAATCATGACCATTTTCCATAATAAAGTGAGCTCGTAAGGCAAGGATAATATGACGATAAATTTCCCGATATTCGCTTATAAAAAGATCTGGTATACGGAAAAAACGTTCTGCACGTTGGATTCCATGAAGAGTCAGCCATACCGCATCATGATCTTCATTCAATTTATAGTCAATCTTAGGCTGTAAAATATGAATAAAAGCATCCGCTAACTGATATAAATTGGATTGAACCATTGGCATACTTGATACCACAAAAGGTGAAGTCGCTTCATCAAGTAAAATTGCGTCAACTTCATCAATGATTACATAGTTAAATGGCCGTAAATATTGATCTTCGCGCCGGGTAGCAAGATTATTAAACAAGTAGTCAAATGCTAAACTACTAGCAGTTGTATAAGTAATGTCTGCATTATACCAACTCCGCTTAACCTCCGGCGTCGTCTTCTTTTCTTGATCATCGGTCTCAAAGCCGAGACTAACCGTTAACCCTAACCACTCATAAACTGGCTGTAATTGTTCTTTATCCCGTTGTGCTAAGTAATTATTGGGAGTTAATAAGAAAACTCCTTTCCCAGTTAAAGCATTCAAATATAAAGGCATCGTCGCTGTTAAAGTCTTTCCTTCCCCCGTCTTCATTTCCGCAATATTACCTTGAT
This sequence comes from Limosilactobacillus secundus, assembly GCF_020784695.1. Taxonomy (NCBI): domain Bacteria; kingdom Bacillati; phylum Bacillota; class Bacilli; order Lactobacillales; family Lactobacillaceae; genus Limosilactobacillus; species Limosilactobacillus secundus. The sequence goes on along the minus strand of NZ_JAJGUA010000034.1, from coordinate 166,085 downwards.
TTAAGACAATTGCCCCCATAACTTGTACATCATATGGAAACATTCCTAAAATACGATAGTCTGCTTCCCGAATGGTCGCAAATGCACGCGGTAAAATATCATCAACAGTTTTACCATTAGCTAATTCTTTTTTTAAAACTTGTGTCTGAGCCTGCAATTCTTCATCACTCATCGCTCGCATTTCAGCGGTTAATGCATTTACTTTAGCAAGGATATGTTTTACTTTTTGTAACCTAAAATTGGGGTGCGTCATATCTTATCCCTCTTTTGAATTTATTTCTTGAATGATCGAAAAGATAATTGGCCAGTCTGGATTAACTAATACTGGGGAACTCCAAGTAGTTGCTGGCAATAATGGATAAATTACATCGGCAATCTGTGAGTGTGGATCAGTCTGATTAGTAATGACCGCATTGATTGTGGAAAGCTCCATCTTTAATTCCAATACTGCTTGATCTAACTTAGGATTAGTACTAATAACATTGGCATCATAGGTTCGATTAGAAATTAACCATTGTTTTAAAATCGCTACTACATCAGCTGATGATTGCCACGCAACACTAATCGGCTGTATTTTATAGTCTTCATATTTTTTTAAAGCTGGATATGTTTTACGAACTCTTTTATTATCAGCGATTAAAAGCAAATTAAGTTTTCCTTTTACATCCTCATTTATTATTTTATGAAACCACACATCCTCATGAACACTAACCGGAAGTGATGCATCACAAATTTCAAACCGTTGAAAAGTTAAATCAGTAAGTCCATTATTAATCAATTCTAGTCGATACTGCACAGCTTCGGGGGGATAAACAAATTCAATTGACCGTTGCTGAAATTCGACATGATCAATTTCGTGTTCTTGCGCGTCAAAAAAGGTTAACCGAATAATTAATGAATAAATCGGTTCGGCTTTTGCATTTACGCTTAAACGGTATTTATGATTATTACGGAGAATTGGTAACTGTGGAACCAATTTAGTGGCCTGATATGAATTTGTAGACTTCCAGCTCATGATTGTTTTTCCGGGAGCCATTAGTGAGTTATGGAATGATACGCTGTAATCTGGATTAATCCTAATATTTGACCCTGCAGAATAAGCATTTGTTGGTTCCCAATAGCCTTGATTAACAAAATATTGCATTTTTATTCTCCTCGTCCAAAAGCATTATTTATTTCCGCAAGGCGACTAACAAACCATTGAACAACTGCATTATTATCATTATGCCGTCCTGGAAAGCCCTTGCTAACAAACAAGCGTGCGTTTTGAATGGCCGCGTTTTCCTGCATTCTTTTTATTGCCAAATTATCATAATCATCATTTTTCATATACCCAACATATATTCGTGTCTTAGTTAAGTCAGTTTGATTCATTAACTTCCAAAACTTTGTATCTAATTGCTCAAGTTGCTCAGAGGTTAAAGACGATACCAATTGGCGATCGATATCAAAGATTGTATCGAATTCATCTGGTCGTTCTAGACGGGCTCGTAAAGCAACTTGCCCTAAATTAACAGTTGGTTTGGCAACGTTAATTGCATAAGGAGATAATTGAACTCCAAGTTTAATTGCCGGATATGTCCCCATTGAAATCCCATTCAATACTAATTGTTGACGACTAAAGCCTAATTTCCTCAACGTTTTACTAATTGTGGCTTTGATTTGACCTTCAATCGCCGCACCCGTATAAAACTGTCCAACTGCTAAGCGCGGATCCGTAAACAGTAAGGCTGGAGTATGATTACGCCTAAATAGAGGATATGCTTCAAACCCCTCTAATCTACGCGCCCCAGAAAAATAAACATGTAGTGGTGGTCGCAAATCACCCGGATTAAAGTAATATGCAATATCTTCGCCAGTTACCGGATCAACAAGACGTTTCCCCCCTGTAAGAAATTCACCATAATCTCTTCGCGACCAACGTGCATGCAAAACACCTAATGTTAAACTTCCTTTTCCAAGCACCTCAATACTAACGTTAACAAATCGTGGAGCATCTTCTAATTTAATTGGTAGTTCTTGTTCTTCATTATTCTTCGAAAAATCAAGGAGATATTGGTCTTTAGGATTGCCATCTCCTGCACCTGGCTGAACAATAACTCGTAAACGAACTTTAACATTAGTTTGCCGATTATATTCAAGACTAAATTTAAATAACCGTTGAGGATCAATATAAATGTTTTGCTGATAGCTGCCCAAGCTAGTCCACTCATTAGCATCAACTGTTAAACTGAGGTGACCATCATCCATGAATATTCCCTCTGACTTATTTAATAATAATTTAGTAGGTGCAAACCGTGCACCGGATTGACCATGAAAAAATCTAATTGGCATTTGATCAATTAGCTCTTGAGGTTCTTCAACAATCTGACGAGCTTCTTGACATTTAATAAAATTTAAGCCAGCTTCATTAAGGTTCTTTTCAGCAAATGGAGAGTACAAAACACAATAAGGAGGAACTTGCCATTGGAGTTTACTCCACAAATCATCTTCTAATTGGACGCCTTCTGTAATTATTACTAAATCAAATTGCTTTGTTCCTACTTGAGGATAAGTATTATAGGTCCATGTTATTCCATTTGGAATTTTGTATTTATCTGCCCAGTTTTGTGCGCCTAACTGCAAGACATTCATGAAGATTCACCTCACTTCGTTAAAACTTTTTCCCACTTCTTTTGTAATTCTGCCGCTGATAATTGATTCATCAATTGAACATTATAAATAAGAGCTTCATTCCAATGCTTAAGATTCCCTAAATAGTAGTCTAATCCCTTATTGATATCAGAAAGTTGTGGACAAATCAAACCATTTTGGTAATTTTTAATTTGACTATTTGGTTGCCGATATATTTGCGGAATACCTGTACTAACAGCCGAAATCTGTAAGAATTCGTCCAATTGGTTTCCCCAGTCAATTAAGATCCGTAAAGAGTCTAATTGCCGCCCAGCTTCAGCAGGAGTGCTAATTCTTTTTGTACCAATAGTTAGTTTAGGAATATCAATTTGCTTCGTTAAAATTTCTTCAACTTCATTTTGTTCCTCATTAGCTAAGACAAACTCACCCTGATGGTTTTCTTTCAAGTTTTCAAGAGCTTGTTGAGATTGCTGCAATTTTTCAGTGCTATAGCTCAACAACGTCAATGCTGTCGTTTTAGGGTTCTTTAGTAATCGCTGATAAAGCAATTCCAATACTTTATCCACCTCATCCTTGGTCATTGACTCAATAAAAAGTCCTATTTGCTCTTGATCTGAGCGTTGACTATGACCCAAATTAAAACGGGACTGAAACAGTGGAATTATTGCTGCATCTATATTAGTTTGTTTTTTTATATTATTCTTTGTTTCATTATTATCCGCAACCAAATTTAATTCTTGACTTTTAAGTTCATCAAGACTTTCATGATACCTATGCCAACGACTCAAAGAAAAGACGGGCTGATAAGGCAGATAAGTTTTTTGGTCGATCACTGCTTGATCATCCATCGTGATAATTAAATTATCTTGGTTTATATCAAATTTGCTTAACACATACTTAGTAATAATTTCCTCAAGTAAATCATTTAAATGCTCATAATGTAGATAATCTGTTAATTCTGAAAAACGCTTATTAATTTCAACCCGATCAGATTTTACATCGTGTTTAAAGCGCCAATATCCCTGTTCGTCATAATAAATATATTGATATGGCTGACCATTTTCAAATAATTCTTCTCGCGAAATAAAGCCGCGACTATCAAGTAATAAGCGCCGACTTATCTTATCCTTTTCCAGATAGTCCACCCAAAGGATTTTACCTTGTGTATCAAAGGTTACTTTGGCATAAGGATTTTCTTTGACCATAACGATTATTCGAAAGTTTGTAAAATCATAGTAAGCTCCAGTTGGCCAATTGAAATCACGGTAATCAACAATTTGACTATCAACATGATGAACTCCTTGTAGATAATCAAAAGTACTAAAAATTTGTGCTGGTGAGATCGTTAGTTGATTTAATTTGGTTGATAATTGTGGCTGATAATCAGTAATTATTAGTGAAAAGGGCTTTTGGTTAGTTTGAAATACTTTGATATGACTAACTGCATCATCAAATTCAAGTTTAGGAATAGTATGAGCCCAATCTTCTAGCAACTCATGCCAAGCAGGAACTAAATAATCCATCATCACTCATCCTTTATTAAACGTGCGTATCTTAATGGGAACAATAACATTAATAATTGATCTTTTATTCCCTGCATAAACATTACAATCATTATAATATTCATTGGCAAAATTGCTAATCCAGCAAAATCCCCCAGAATGCGCGAACCTAATAAACCAAAGCTTAATTGAATAGCATTCAAAAGCGCACCAAAAAAAGATATGTGAATTACTAAACGTTGTAAATATTTTTTCGTCGGTTCACCAGGACGAATACCAATAATGTAATTATTATTATGTAACATTGTTTTGGCCTGTTCTTTAGGATCAAATTGTACAAACGTAAAGAAGTAAAATAGTGCAAAAGCTAATATTCCACTAAGTACAATTTCAAAATAAGGGTTAGCAAATAAAGACTGTGGACCTAAAACGTTTGCTAATAGCGTTGGAAGCATTAACAATGACATCCCAACCATGTAGGTCATCATCGCTCCCATATTAAGACCTAGTGGAAGAATTATCGGCTTATCATGACTGCTCATCATTGTATTAACCATCTTAATTGGATAATAAGCACGATTAAAAGCAATCCAAAAAATTAAAAGTCCAAAGCTTGCAAGCACTACCAATGCCAACCACAGATATCCATAAGACTGGCTCACTATTTTTCCAATTGATGCTAATAAATTAGGAAGGGTACCAGAAATAATGTTAAAAAGGATAATCGTTATTGTTCCACCAATACCAAATTGAGTATTCATATTTCCCAACCATACTACAAATAAACTCCCAGCAGTTAACATTATTGTTACTACCAAACTCGTAAATAAATTTGTCGTAAGTTTTAACATTAAGGTAAAGGCTAGCGATTGAATAATTGCAAAAATTAAAGTTAACCATTGCTGGATTCGCATCATCTGTTTTATTGACAATGTATCAAAGTAGAATAAGCGCATCATCGTTAGTAACTGAATAATCATCATTGAAATCATTAAGGGGTTCAGCCCAACTGAAAATAACGATAATCGTTGTAAGTTACCCCCACTCATAAAGCTCATGATTCCGATTGAACTATTAGCTAATACTTGCCTAAAAGTTGTCGAAACATTAACCAGTGGCAGTGGGATTGTACAGCCTAAAATATAAATGACCAGGATAAATAATGTAGCACCTAATCGTTTTAATAAGTTATCTAATTGTATTTTCTGTGTCACTTTTTCCTCATCAGCTTTTTATTGATAATGTAATTTAAATATTGCTTCCGTTAATGCTTTTTTAGCGAAATAACCATTACGAACTAATCCAGCAAAGTTATTAACTTGTTTTACCATTTTATTATAATCGCTATTACTTAAGTTTTGTACTTTTTCGATAGCTTCATCTAAGTTGTCAGCCACAATTCCTAAGCCTTTACGTAATATTGTTTCACTCTCTGCAATATTTTCATTAACAATAACGGGCAAGCCAGCTGCCAAGTAAGTACTTAGTTTATGGTTAGCGTTAAGATGCATGTAGTTTTTCCAATATGGCTCATTTGACCATACTAAACCAAAACCACCATTATGCCGGAGGTTTGACAGCAAGACGGGGTCTGATTGCCAACCCATAAACTTAATATTATCTGTCGGTGCAACATCAATCACCTTAGTAAAGGCATATAAGGGATTATCTGGGTAATCCCAATGACCGACCAACTGGAACTTCTCAAGATTACCTGCTAAATTAATTACCCCTGTATTTTTTGGTGTTACCGTAAAATCGACGCTAGCACAATGATCCCACATATGCTGCAGCACCACTTTTTCGACCATTAAACCATTTGCACGGAGGAAATCGACCATTGGCTGAGAAGGCGCAATAATTAAATCAGCTTTATTATAGTAGTTAATAAATTGTGGCATTAGGTAACGATTTGATTCAAACATCAATGGGAGAATATCATGGATAAAAATAATTTTTTTAACATTATAAGGAGCAAGATGGTCAATGAAAGCTTGATCCCACTCAATCGGATTCCAACTTGGTGATTGAAAAATAACTGTATCACCAATTGCTACTGAAGCAATTATTCCATCAAACCGTGCTTTTAAATGAGGCAACGATTCTTGTGAACTATCGTAACAATATATCCCCAATTCTTTAAATCCTAACTGATCACAGGCTATTCTGGCAATTTGATGTTGGGCAATTTGCGCTGTACTTTTCAAATTGAATCCATAAAGGTTAGTAATATGAACTGTCAATAATAATTCCTCCCCAAAAATTATTTATTCCTGCAACATTTTATCATCAAAATGATAATTATAATAAGATAATTATACCATACACTCTTTTATACTACGGCACATTACAAGTTTTGACTCTAAAGCCTTTCTCTTAACTATCGATAAATAATCATCTAACACTTCTATTCTCTTTTAAAATATTAAAAAAGACTTTTGATAGCCATGGGCTAGTTAACAAAAGTCTTTTCCAACTGAATCTTAATTATTTTTTCTTCTCTTACCTAAACTAATCCCAAACAATCCAAGGAATGCGCCAAGGATTACTCGCCAAATACTTTGGTGTTGATTACCTGTTTGCGGTAACTTTTTGGATACAGTTGAGGAAGTGTTTTTGCCAATGGTTGGTGTAACATCCCCCTTTGCCGCATGGACGGTTACTGGTTCTGAGACAGGCATTTCATTCACTGGAGATTCGCCAGTAGCACTCACTGCCATGGTTGGAGTTGAATTTACTCCTGTTACAGTGCTTGTCGGGGCAGCCGTTGTTGCTGGAACACCTGGTTCTTCCGAATTTGGAACCGCCGATGAAATTGTTCCATCCGATTTAGGCGTCTCGCTTGGTTGCGTTGATGCACTTCCAGAAGAACTTGGTGTGTCGGACTGCGATGGTTCATCCGGCTGTGCAGGCGTACTTCCGGCACTCGACGACGAAGCTGGTTTTTCTGGATTAACTGGTGTTACCGGCACAATTGGCGTTACTGGCACATCTGGTTCGTCAGGTGTTGGATGCGGTTTAACCGGATTTTTAGAATATAGAACAATAAAATGAAGGTCTTGACTATCTGCCGTCACATATTGTTCATCAATTTGCTGGTCTGAAGGGGTATAACCAGCAACTAGTGGTGAAACAACCGGTGTAAAGTGATCGCTTACTGGTTCCCATGACTCCCAACTAGTTTTACCCGTTACCTGATCTGTTAATCCATCGCGAGTAAAGACAATCGGGGCTGCTTGGTATGAAGGAGCTGCTATTCCGCCCTCAACAAACTCATAGCGAATATCTTCATTAATTATTCGTTGGTCAGTAACCTTTTCTGTTTCATGAGTTAAGTGAACAATTACATTTAAGTCATGGTCAGCAAATGTAGCTGGCAATGTTTCCTGACTAACCAGTTTATAGCCAAGTTGCTCATAATGGGCACTGACATTTTGATAGTCTTCACGCATTGCAAGTGGTAATTGTTCGTCAGCATAGCCTGATCCTAATTGCGCGTGATTAATAAGAGTTAACCCCGTTTCATCATCAATTACGGAATAAGTAATTTTATGAGGTTCAGTTGTATAATTTACCGTCACTTCAATCGGCTGTTCTCCCTGGGTAGCAAGCTCACTAGCAACTACTGTTTGATCCGGAATATAACCCTTAATTGATGGTGAAGCTACCGCCGTAAAACTCGTTGGATCACTTTCAATTACTGATTGACCATCCTTAATTGTTTCCGACTGCAAGACTTGCCACTCGCCCCGGTTAACTTCTTTCGTAACCTCATTTGTCGTTAATAAACGAGCAAAAGTTACTACTTGTTGAACATCAGGAGCAGCAGTTTCACCTTTTCGTGGACCATTTGCATATACATAATGAATGGTCCGTAATGATTGCACCTGTTCTTCTTTTGATGTCATCCGCGGTTGATAATATACTTTAACACTTTCACTTGGCACTAATGCAGTTGGGTGACCATCTGCCACAACTGGATACGGATTGCCCTTTGTATCTTCTGGAGCCGCATATCCATACTTTTGCAGGTCTGGATTTGGTGATGCTGGCCAACCGCCCCTTTCTAGCTTCCATGCTTGATCAGCATTAGCGAGTGGGACTTCAACCAGGTAATTGCCATTCTGATCACGTTGTTGGTTCAGCGTATAACCAATAATTTGGTGGTGAGGGCCAGCCACAATTGCTTGCCGGGTAAAGGTAGCCTGTTGGATGACCGGTTCAGTAACGCCCTCAATCATTATCTGTTTATCCGTGGTGCGGTCATAATAGGTAATCGTCCGCGTGGTTGTTTGATGTTCCACCTGTAAGCTATTCTTCATCAAGATATGAACAACTACATTTTGGTCAATATGGGTAAATTTGCTTGGTAGCTTATCTTCACTCACAACCGTGTAACCCAATTGCCGATAATGATCAATCGCTCCCTGATAAGCAGCGGTTGCACTTGCCGGTAATGCTTCATCTGCAAAGCCACTTGTTAAGGATTGTTGATCAACTAGTGTCTTATCATCGGTATCATCAATAATCGTATAAGTAACTGCATTAGGAGCAGTCTTATATTCTACCGTGACCGTAATATCGGGATCGTTCGGTTTAGCTTGCATGGCTGCGACCATTACTTGGCTCGGCGTGTAGTAGTCGATTGCCGGTGATTTAACAGCAGCGAATTGATCGTTCCTAGTAGTCCATTCACCTACTTTTGTTTCACCAGTTACTTGATTAACCTTCTTGGGGCGAGTAAATATAACTTGTTGATGAACACTTGGAGCAGCGACTTCACCTTTTCGTGGCCCATTCGCATAAACATAATTAACTGTCCGCTTAACTGGCAATTCTTCGTTAGTGACAATTACCTTTTCCGGATAAAAGACTTTTACTTCTTCATCCCCAGACAAAGCGGTTGGATGACCTTCTCCAACAAGTGGGTAAGCTCGGCCATTTGCGTCTTCGGCCAGTTCATAACCTTTTTCTGTCAAAATCGGATTGGTCGAAGCTGTCCACTCCCCAATAGCGGGAGTCCAGGCCTTGTCACCATTAGTCTCTTCAATAAGATAGTTGCCATGGCTGTCCTGTTTACCATCAAGGTTGTAGCCAAGGAGCGAACCATCCTGACCACTAATTACCGCTTGCCGGGTGAACTTAACAGCTTGCTTAACTGGCGGAATATCAAGCTGTTTTTCGGTATCTTTGTCATAGTACGTAATTGTCCGCGTAACTGTCCGTTCTTCGCTATGCAGTTGATTTCGTTTAGCAACGTAGATTGTTACATTTTGGTTAACACTCGGGCTGTCACCAAAAGCAACGGGTAATTTATCAGCAGAAACTAGGTAATAGCCCTTATCTTGATACCTTTGAATTACCTGTTGATACTTAGCAGCAGTATCAGTTGGCAATGGTTCACCACTTAAACCGTTTGCTAATGGAACCTGATTCTCTAAGACTTTTTGAGTATCTTTATCAATGACGGTATAGGTAAGCACTTGTGGGTCGGCTACATAATAAACAGTGATGTTAACATCTGGAGAATCATTTTTAACGGTTATTGCATCAATTGCTTTAACCAGATTGCCGCCTTCATCGACCGCGTGGTAACCGGCAATTACTGGAATCTCGACGGCCGCAAATGTAGCATTAGCAGGTGTCCAAGCAAGCCATTGACCATCATTATTAATCCGAGCAAATCCTAACTTTGTTGTATAAGTTGGCGCTGCTTCCTTGTCGGTGTCTTTGTAAACATAGCGAATTGTTTCTTTAACTTGCTGATTTTCAACATTATTTACTTTTCCAGTTAAAATCCCACTGTTACTAGTAATATCATTCCGATAAACATATGGCTGGAGGTAATAGCCTGCTTCCTGATTGACTAGTTCTTGTCCTTGATCGTTAGTAACAGTCAATTTCCATGGATGTTGCTCAAGATAACTTTGTAGAGCGGTATCCTTTAAAGCCACCCCTTGATAATAACCCTTGGTAAACATTTGATCCATATTAGGGTTATTAATATTAGCAGGTGGTAGCACGCCACTTAAATCTTTGGGGCGCCAGCTAATTAGGCCAATGCCAGTATCTTTCCTAAAACCAGCATAATCGGTCGCAATCGTTACATCATAGGCTCTTGTTAAACCATCACTAAAGTCTATGCTTTTAACCGTAATTTCAGGAGCCTTTGTGGAGATCAGTTGGCGAGTAACATAGGTATTAGAGGCATCAATAATGGGGTCCAGATCATAGTTTTTGTAGTGTGAAATGATACTCTTTTCAAGCGCATCTTTGACCTCCGCGGCCCCAATAAACTGGTAATCCACTTGATTATTGTCGGCAGGTTTAGTAACGGTAATGGTGAAATGTTTGCCTAATTTAACGCCATTTTTGTTCTGGGCAGCCAAAGCAACCGCTTCTTCATGATCAGGATAGCGGATAGCTTCATCTCCAATGCTCCACGTCTTGGTTTGTTGATTATAGTACCAAGTATGAACAGCATATTCACTGTTACTTTGTGGGATAATAATTTGATTAAAGTTATCAGCAGGCTTTACTTGAGCCTCAACTGGAATCTTGAAACCACTAGTAAACCGGCGATTACCAATTTGAATGTCATTTTGTGGAACGAGCATTGTTGGTGCCGTTGCTGTACTGGAATAAAGATGGAAATAACGAGTATCTAACGGTGCCTCATCCAGATCAAAGCCAGTAATATTGTGCCACGTCAAGTTAAAATGCAAGCGCGCTAAGGAAAGATTATTCTTACCGTACTTAGCCTTAATATTTTCTAACTCATCATTAAAGATGATCTGGTAAGAATCATTGGAGCCGCCATTACCGTTGCTACCAAGGGTATTATTATTTTGTGATGCTTCCCAGGTTACATCTTGCAGATCCTTAACAACTTGTGAGTTCGGGCTACTAATGGCATATGATCGATTATCAGCAGCAACCGGCCGCATGTAACCAATTACCGTTGAATAGCTTTCCCCACTAGTAGTTTGATAGTTAATGTTAATTGGCATCGTTTGACTTGCCCCACCCCCATAGGACAAGATATGCTGCTGATCATTAGCCGTCAACTGATATGGAATTCCCATGGAAACATTAATGTAATTTCCCGCTTTAATCTCATGGTTAGCAATGTCAAGGTCAAGCTCAAAGGCCAGGTTAGTCTGGCCAGTGTGATCCGTCCCGTTTCCCTGTTCAGATGCTGCTTTAACATTTGTTACCGTATAAGCTGTTTCATCAACCGGTGTCGTTGATGCTAGTTCCTCACTAGTTGATGTCGTTGTATTGATATTTGATTGGCTATCATTTGTAGAAACAACAGCTGGTAGTGTTGTTTGAGCAGCAGCCGGCTGGGGCGTTATTTGATTAGCACTTGTATCAACTTGGGCGATCTCGCCATTAAGGCCAAGAGCAATACTTGTTCCTAATAAAACCGATACTACCCCTACACTAAGCTTTCGTAAGGCAAAGCGCTGCGTTATCGGCATATTCTTTGTCAACCGTTCAACCTGATTATTCTTTGCAGTCAATATAAACTCCTCCTAAAATCAATCAGTAAATTTTTACTGATCAACTCTTTAATAAAAAAGGTTAACTATTAATCAATAGGGAAAATATAGTAAAAATTTTACAAACAAATTCCATTGATCGATGGTTGATAGATGTGGCTTAAGCATCAATTCACAAACATAATAAAACAATCCAATTATAATTACAAGCTGATAAATGATTTAAAATTAACATACAAAAAAACCGCCTTACAACACCACTATTGTAAGGCAGTTTTTTTAGACAATGCATCGAGTATTACTGTAAGTAATTAAGCAAGCATTGCATAAGCGTTAAGTCATTGCAATAAACCCTTGCTCTCTGCATTGTTATAATAATTACCATGTGATAAATTTTATAACTTATCCACATTTATAGGATAACAGGATTTAGATAAATTTCAATACATAAGTTTATGTTTTTTGCTGTTTTTAGGCGTTTCCTAGCATTTTATTCTTCCTTAACGCTGATAAATAAAGATTTTCATCCCATTATTTCATAAATGTTAAATTTTGATTTCGATTGTCATTAATAAAAAACTCAAGCATTTTATCGTTAATCCTCCGTCACTTTCTATTTATCACTTGATATAAAACCTTTTTCTAGAGGATAATAATCGCGCAATTCATACAATCTAGCAAAACAAAAACGAGGATCAAAGAGTTTCACTTCTTCAAATCCTCGTTTATCTTAATTTTGATGATGTTTTTCAACTGCCGTAACTAATTCTTCCAATGATTGACTACCAAAAATAACTGGATCGTCCCCAATCATTGTTGCTGGAACACTCATAATCTTCTTTTCTTTCCGCAATTCTGGGAAATGCTGCAGATCAATCATCGTGGCAGTAATTCCCGTATTGAGAGAAGCCATCCGTTGACAAGCCGCAACAACATCAGGACAGAAATGACAAGTTAAGGAAACACCGATCCGAATCTTAGTCGGAGCAAGTTTCTTAATTCGTTCTACCATTTCTGGCGCAATCGTTTGTCCAGGACCGGCAACGTTGTAGACGCCTAGAACCAAGGAGTTTAATTCATGACCCGTTGGAATCCCAGCATAGTGTAAGCCTGTATCATTACCATCCACATCAAGTAAGCGTAATTGTGGCAAGTACTTTACGTCTGTTGATGCTGGCTGAGTCTCCATCTGTAGGTGTTTATCAAGAGATACAAATTCTTCAACAAAGCTAACTAACTGATTGCTAAGTTCTGTCCCATTGGTTAATACTTGGAGTTTAATATCCTTGGTTAAGCGGGCAAAGATTGGTTGTAACTGTTGGTCAATCTCAGCTGGCAACCAGTTTCCTTCATGTGGCGTGGTGTTTTCTTGTTGACTAAGTTCGCTCGTCTGCCCCACGGTCTTAGCAGGCTTTTTATTAGTTTCTGCATGAATCGGAATACCTTGCTTTTCCTTTTGCATAATAATGTATCGTTCTGCGGCAGTGGAAGCAACTGCCCCATCGGATGCAGCCGTCACAATCTGACGAAGATTTTTATGGATAACATCCCCAGCAGCATAAACGCCATCGATGTTTGTCTTACCGTTTTCATCCGTCATGATATAGCCTCGATCATCCAAATCAAGGATATTAGCTAATGCTTTCGTTGCTGGTTGTGTACCAATATAAATGAACATCCCAAATGTCTGGTCACCATCATCGACATGGTAAATCGTCTCTTCACCAGTCTTATTATTAACCAAGGTAGCCGTAGTAAGATAATCATCCCCACTAACTTCCTTTACCTCGGTATTGTATTCCACACTGACTTTAGGATTATCCAAGGCACGCTTAGCCGTCAATACCGGACATGCAAAATGATCGCCACGAACTAAAACAGTAACGTGCTTGGCAAAGCGGCTCAAATAGTCAGCTTCTTCGGCGGCCGCATATCCGCCACCAACAACAAAGACTTGAAGACCGGTAAAAAGTTCGCCATCACAAGTTGAGCAATAAGCAATTCCCCGTCCACGAAATTCATTTTCACCGGGAAAACCAACTTTTTTAGGATTAGCACCAGTCGCAATAATTACGCTTCGAGCAGTATATTTTTTACCACTCTTACCAATCAATGTCTTAACTTCACCAGTAAGATCAAATTTTTCAACCGCATCATGTTGAATTTCAACCCCAAAACTAGCTACCTGGCTTTGCATCTGGTTCATCAATTGGGTACCGTCGACTTTTTCGACAGCTGGATAATTATAAACCACCGAGGTCGTCGTTACCTGACCGCCGACAGTATCTCCTTCTAAAATCAACGTATCCAGGGTTGCGCGGCCAGCATATAAACCAGCAGATAATCCCGCTGGTCCAGCACCAACGATGATTAAATCATATAAATGTTGTTCTGCCATTTAGCTCACCAAATTAAAGCTTACCAACTAGATCAAGACTTGGCTTAATTGAATCTTGGCCTGGCTTCCAGTTCGCTGGGCAGACCCGGTCACCATGTTCACGAACAAATTGGGCAGCTTGGAGTGTCCGTAAAATCTCATCAGCACTCCGACCAATTCCCATGTTGTTAATTGTGTAGGATTGGATAATACCATCAGGATCAACGATGAAGACTCCCCGGTATGCTTGACCAGCGTCTTCGTCAAGCACATCGAACATCCGAGCTAACTTACCAGCTGGGTCAGCAAGCATTGGATATTTGATCTTGCCAATCTTGTCAGAAGCCTGAGCCCATGCCTTGTGGACAAATTCGGTATCCTCAGAAACAGAGTAAATCTCAGCATTTGCTTTCTTGAAGTCTTCGTACTTATCTTGCAAAGCTTCCAATTCAGTTGGACAAACAAATGAGAAGTCAGCTGGGTAGAAGAAGAAAATACTCCACTTACCTAAAACATCCTTCTTGGATACTTCGGTTGTTTCACCATCATGATAAGCATTTACCTTAAAATCTTCAATTTCATGTCCTACAAAGTTCATGTATATCCTCTCCTTAAATTAGAATCATTCTTAACTACAACTCTTAGTATAACCCTTTTATGCTAATTTGCAAGTAATTTTAGAATAATTCTAAAAAAGATTAAATTTCTTTGCCGAAGATGTTCGCCTTAATCGCCTGTCCAGTTGGGGTTCCAGCTAGTCCACCGAGGCCTGTCTCCCGTAAATCAACTGGCATTGACCGACCCACCTTATCAAGGGCAGAAATACATTCATCGGCCGGAATCATACTCGTACAACCAGCGAGTGCCATATCGGCTGCAATCAACGCGTTTCCAGCTCCAATCGCATTTCGTTTAACGCAAGGGATTTCTACCAAACCGGCAATTGGATCACATACCAAGCCTAACAAGTTACTAAGAGCAATTGCCAATGCTTGACTGCTTTGTTCTGGACTACCACCCGCTGCTTCAACAGCCGCCGCGGCAGCCATTGCCGATGCTGAACCAACTTCTTCTTGGCAGCCACCTGTCGCACCAGCAATTCCCGCGTGATTGGCAATGATTAAACCCAAACCACCAGCAGTAAATAAGAAGCGAATCATCTGATCTTCCTTAAGGCCTAATCGTTGTTCTAACATAAAAAGGGTGCCAGGAAGAGTACCTGATGAACCGGCAGTCGGGGTTGCGCAGATGACTCCCATTGCTGCGTTAACCTCGTTAGTTGCGATCGCATTTTCCACGGCAGCCATCATAACATCACCAGAGAGAGTCTTTCCCTTTGCCCGATATTTTTTCAGCTTAATCGCCTCGCCTCCAGTTAGACCAGTTTTTGATCGAACTCCCAGCCCATTTTCACCTTGGTTAATTGCAGCCCGCATCGTCAATAAATTTATTCGCATTCGTTGCCAAACTTCTTCTCGATTGAGCCCGGATTCATGACATTCTGCCTCAATCACTAGTTCGGACAATGCTTTTTGCTGAATTTCTGCAGTTCGCACTAAATCTTTAACACTTTGATACATCGCTCTTTCTCCTAAAGACAAATTGCAGCCGGGTACTTCTTTTCAAAATAAGCAATCGTCGCTGGCTGCATTGGTTTCTTAATATCGTAAACATAGATATCACAATTATCTGCCCGTAATACCTGTCGTCGGGTAAACGGTGCCTTTTCTTCCAACTCAGCATTAATTGCCAGTGCATTGGCCATCTGTTTACTATAATCGCGAAAGATAACAATTGGTAAGGGACCTGCTGGCAAGATATCAACTCCATCGAGGCTAATTGCCCTTATTTCAATTGCCCCGCCACCAATTGAACAACCAGCAACTGTTACTTTTGTCTTGTCACCAGTCATTTGAAGAATCGCTGTGTTAGGATGGCGAATTGGACTTTCACCCGCTTCTTCAATAAAACGAAGGTCCATTCCTCCTTGACGAGCAATCATTGGCGCCGATGGAACTCGCGAATCGTCTGGTGAAAATCCTAGTAATCCCGCCGCAATTGCATAGTCTGTGCCATGACCACGATGCGTCCGAGCAAAAGACCCATAATAGTGAACGGTTACTTTAGGTGGAACCGTGCCAAAAAGTTTATTTGCGACTCGACCAATCTTTACCGCCCCTGCAGTATGCGAACTAGAAGGACCAATCATTACTGGTCCAATAATGTCAAAAACACTTTTATAGTTATTTTTCATGTTGTTGTTCCCTTAAAAATAAAATAGAGGTTGAAAGAAAAACCATGTTTTTCTCAACCTCTTCATTATAATTACTTTTTCTTTTTATGAAAGCCAAGAAATGACCAGAAGCCACGATGAGCACCAGTTTTTTTCTTTGGTTTCTTTGCTGCTTTTCGAACTTCTTTGGCAGCTTTTTCAGCGAGAGCTTTTTGCTTAGCGAGAATTGCCTCCCGCTTTTGCCGTTCTTTTTCAGCCTCTTTTCGGGCTGCCATTGCCTTTTTAGCCCGTGCTGCCCGTTGTTGAGCAGCCTCTTTCATTAATTGTGGCCGCATCTGTTCCATTGTATCAAACATTGTTGCCACTTTAATAGCTGTCTTATTAGCTAAGGCTTGATCTGTATTTGAAGCCACTTCAATATTATGGGCTGCTGCAATCTCACGTTCCCAGTATTGTTGTGTCTTAATAGGTAAACCAGTAAACTCCTGGCTCCGTAAGAACTGACCTGCTCGTGATAACTGCATCTTCAAAGAATGCTTATCAGTTTGCTGCCCATTTAATGCCTTTCGTGAATTATAGATTGCTTGATCAACAAGGTCGACCATTGCTTGTGGTTCATTATGTCCTTCCTTATGCTCTTGAAGGACATCCTCCCCCATTCTAATGGCTTCATCATAAAGGCCTTTAGAACGATCAGTCCCATTAAAGTATTTATATGTTTGCCTTACACGTACTTGATCAGCTACATCTTTACTTAGTTGATCAAAAACTACTTTTTCGTTCATTAGATTTCCACCGCCCGACTTTACTCGTCTACTATTCCTAGTATAGCAGTTATTGAGCGCGAACGAAGCTAAAATGTCAATTTTTTTAGAAGATTATCGAAAAATTTACCGATGCGACGGTTTGAACAAAGAGCAATTAAGCTATTACTAATCCTAAATTTCGTCCACTATTCAAAAAAGAGTTATCAAGAAACATAATTCTCAATAACTCCTTATAATTTTAATTTACCAACTAGCTTTACGAACACCAGGGATTTGTCCCTTGTGTGCTAGTTCACGGAACTTAATCCGTGACATTCCAAACTTACGCATGTAAGCATGTGGCCGGCCATCATAACGGTCACGATTGTGAAGACGAACCGCACTAGAGTTACGAGGGAGTTTGGATAAACCGATGTAGTCGCCCTTCGCCTTTAATTCTTTGCGCTTTTCAGCGTATTTCTTTACTAAAGCTTCTTGGTGATGTAATTTAGCAATCTTTGACTTTTTTGCCATTAAGTAGTTCTCCTTTTATATTAAAAACTTTATCTACTATAACAATTACTATTTAAAATTAAAACATCTGCGAACTCTTTTCATTTTAATATTATCGCTGATACTTACAAAAAATACAAGGATTTTGCATTACTCTTTGACTTTTCTTAACCATTAATTTTTTCCGCGTATTGGCGATATTCGTTAGCATAATTATATTGATTATTATATTCAGTTAAGAGATCGTCATCATGAGTGTAAGCACGCCCTGTCACCATCATCTTCTTGTAAAGGTCACGGTATGGCAAATCACTCTTATCTGCAATTTGTTTTTCTTGATCGCGACTATATCCAATATGGCGGAAGCTAGTTTCAGCTAAACCAATATTATCTACTTCAAGAATTAGATAATGAGCTCGTAAATCATGCTGGAGTGGTTGCCAGTGGTTAAATGGTTCGCCGACTGCTCCAGGATTTAAAACCATACGTTCATCACTCCCATATCGCAAAAGATCATGATGAACATGAGCATAGATGGCAATATCAACTGGTTCACCAGCGACATTAAATAGCTTATCAAAATTTTCACTAACTTGCGTAGGAAAAAGGGCTTGGCCCATATTAAGCCAAGGCAAATTATGAGAGATACCAAAATTAAGGGGACCAACACGTTTCGTAATGTGCATTGGCCAACTTGCAATCTTGTCAACCATTCCGTCGGGGGCATGTTCCGCAACATACTGGGCTAACCGTGCAAAGTAAATGTGGGAAGGACGTTCCATATCCATCATTCCACGAGCACCACGAACAACTAGGTCATCCCAGTTTCCTCGTACAATTACTGTTGGCTTCATTTCTTGTAAAATCTCCCAAATTGGTTTTACACTTGGACCTGGCATCAGTAAATCACCAATAAACCAATATTCATCAATATGTTGCGCTATACTATCGCGATACATTGCTTGCAACGCTGTTAGATTTCCATGCGTATCTGAAAAGATTGCAATCCTCTTTTTCACAGATGATTTCCCCTTTCTTATCTTCATTAATATATTAGCAAATTTTCTCAAAGGAGTGCTAAATTAATTTGTATTTTCAAAGGGGAAGCTCCATATTACAAATTATTTTGTTACAATATAGTTTTATGAACAAATCATTTTAGGAGATGATAATCAAAATGGATTCGGAAGTCGCAAGAGGAAAATTTCCTCACGGTTGGCACCGAACTTTTTACACCCTTTGGCTCGGCGCATTCATCACCGGGATGGGCTACTCGATGACAATGCCGTTTATCTCACTTTTTATTGCAGAATTAGGAAACTTTTCGCGTTTTCAGCTTAACATTTACTCCGGACTAGCATTCGGGGTCACCTTCATTAGTCAAGCCATCGTTTCACCATTCTGGGGTAATCTGGCTGATCGCAAAGGACGAAAACTAATGTGTATGCGTGCATCGGGAGTAATGGCTTGTACAATCTGTGCAATTGGGTTTGCCCAAAGTGTCTGGATGATTATTGGCATGCGGTTCTTTCAAGGAGTTTTTTCTGGCTATATCAATAATGCTACTGCTTTAATGGCTGGTGAAACACCCCATAACAGGTCGGGTTGGGTAATGTCAGCGATGACTACTGCAGGGGTGGCTGGCAATTTGGTTGGTCCTTTGCTTGGTGGTTTCCTATCAGGATTGTTTGGGTACCGAATCCCGTTTTTCATCACCGGAGCACTAATGTTTTGTGTCTTTCTCAGTACGTGGTTATTGACGGTAGAACATTTTACCCCAATTAAAAAAGAAGCGATGAAGCCAATGAAAGAGATAATTCATAATCTGGATAATCCACCATTGATCTTCGTTATGTTCTTAACCACAATGATTGTTACTTCTTCAACGATGTCAATTGACCCAATTATCAGTTTGTATGTTCGGCAATTGATGGGCGGCCATGGCAACATTGCCTTTGTTGCCGGGATTGTTGCTGCTACTCCAGGACTAGGAACATTGCTTGCCGCTTCAAAGGTTGGTCACACGATGGACCGGATTGGACCAGAAAAAGTATTACAGATTGGGATTCTCACGGCATTCATCCTTTTTATCCCAATGACCATTACTAAATCCCCATGGGCCTTGGCCTTTTGGCGTTTCTTGCTTGGGTTGGCAAATGCGGCGTTAATGCCTGCTACTCAAACAGTCTTAACCCTTGACGTCCCAACCGAAGCATTCGGCCGGATCTTTAGTTATAATCAATCTTTCCAAGCTGCAGGTGCAGTGTTAGGATCAATTCTTGGGTCATTCATCTCTGGGATTTCTAGTTATGAAATGGTCTTTGTCATTACTGGTTTGACTCTCCTGCTTAACTTTATCTTGGTTATGTTGGTTAGACCAAAGAAGCAGTTTACAGAATAACTTAAAGAAAAGAGAAAATCATGGTTCAAACAAATAAATTATTAAATGAACACGAAGTAAATAACTTATTTTCCCGGGTCGCCCCCCGCTATGACTTATTAAACAATGTGATTAGTCTAGGAACACAGAAAATATGGCGGCATGAACTTTTTAACCAGCTTCAAATTAAACCTACTGATAATGCCTTAGATGTTTGCTGCGGAACTGGGGACCTCGCAATTGCACTGGCTAAGCGGATCTCTGCCGGACGAATAACTGGGCTTGATTTTAATAAAGAAATGTTGGAGATTGCTAAAGAAAAAACAAAGATGATTGGCAATCTTTTCTTGGTACAGGGGGATGCCATGGCGTTGCCGTTTGATGACAATAGCTTTGATATCGTTACCATCGGCTTTGGTCTACGAAATGTTCCAGATGCAGATAAGGCACTCAGCGAGATTTACCGGGTCCTCAAGCCAGGTGGCCAATTCGTTAGCTTGGAAATGTCGCAACCGACTAACCCAATTATTAAAGCCGGCTGGAAAGCTTACTTTACAGCCTTTCCCTGGATGGCTTCATTAGCTGGTGGCCATTACCGAGATTATCAATATTTAAAGAAAACCAGCCAACAATTCGTCTCCGCCCATCAACTTGCGCGGATGATGAAGGCAGTGGGATTTAGGGAAGTCCATTATCAACCATTGAATTTCGGTGCAGCTGCATTACATTTTGGCGATAAATAAAAAATCGGGTCTGAAAAAATTCAGAACCCGATTTTTTAAATTAGCCCAATCGCAAATGTTATGACTTGAACCAACGAACCAATTAATAATATTTTAACTGCACATGGGAAGGTCTCTTTCTTAACTTGCTTAGCAAATAACATCCGTGTTTGCTTAACCATAAACGGGATGATCAATAAGGTTAATAAAACTGTCCACGGTACGAAATGAAGAACCGCGGCGAAAATAATAGCTAAAAACGCTAAAACATTCTTAATAGCAAACGCATATAGGCCATTTTTCTGCCCAATAAAGTGAATAACTGTATGACGGCGATTGTCTTCATCTTCACCCGCATCACAAATATTATTTGCTAATAACAGGTTAGAAATCCATAATTCATCAGGTAAAGCAACAAGAAAGACAACCCCGATATTTGACCAGGACCATGTAAATTGGGGGCCAACGTTAATAAAGACAGAGATAAGGGTAATCATGAACCCCATTGTAAATCCCGAGGCAAATTCACCAACTGGCAATCCTGATAACGGGAAAGGACCAGAAGAGTAAAGAATGCCGATCGCAAAACAAAAGATTCCCATCCATAATAGTGGAAGACCGACACGGGTTACTAAATAGATTCCGATTAAACCAGCCACTACACTAAAGGCAAGTAAGAGACCAAGCACTAAACGCGGTGAAATATTTTCCCGCCCGATAATATTTGTATTTTTCTTATAATCAACGGTATCGATGGCATGGTTATAGTCATTATAATTATCCATCATATCAACCGCCATATTAAATAATAGCATTGCAATGAAAAACAGAACTGAATTTAGCAGGTTTAGTGAATGATAATAATAGACACTAAGGCAAACCCCGAGGAGCATCGGTAAGATACTGGCAGTTTTGGCCTTAATTTCTACTAATTCTAAAAAAACATTTAACGACATTTAGTAAATTTTCCTTTCATAATTCCTTAGTTGTTCGGTACAATATAGATGGTACACCATAACAAAGGAATTATCGATTAATGAAACAACATTTTTTTCATACCTATCCGGCGATTAATAACGCTCTAGGCAAAGTAAATCAAACAATTAATGACCGGATTACAATTAAAAATACCCAATTACACGATGCCTTGCAACAGATGGCTTCAAATGGTGGTAAATACCTTCGTCCAGCATTCTTCCTTTTATTTGTGAATCTCAATCATCAAACTGCAACTGAGCGAGAAAAACTAATTAAAATTGCCTCGTCACTTGAGGTTTTACACATGGCTACTTTGATCCATGACGATATTATTGATGATTCACCTAAGCGTCGCGGAGCTGTCAGTGTTCAAGCCGCCTTTGGTAAAGATACGGCTGTCTATACTGGAGACTTCCTTTTTACTATCTTCTTTGACCTCCTAGCGGAAACAATGACCGGGTCCCCCTATTTGACACGAAATGCGCGGACAATGAGAAAGATTCTTACTGGAGAACTAGGACAGATGGATAATCGCTTTGATCTTAATCAATCATTACTCGATTATTATCGCAATGTAAACGGCAAAACGGCTGCTATCTTTAGTCTTGCCGCTGAAGAAGGAGCCTATTTTGGGCATGGTGATCGTCGTACTATCAACTTAGCAAAACGAATTGGGCAAAATATCGGGATCAGCTTCCAGATATTGGATGATATCCTTGATTATTCAGGGGATGAACGCCTTAACAAACCTGTTTTGGAGGATTTAGCAACTGGGGTTTATTCCCTTCCTCTTCTTTTAACCTTGCAAAAGCACCGGCATGAATTAGAACCGTTACTTGCCAAAAAACGCCAAATGACGATTGAAGATATGGAAAAAGTCCAAAAGATTGTTATTACTCGTGGTGGTGTTGAACAGGCGCAAGAAATTGCTATTAAGTTTACACAAAAAGCACAAACCGAAATCGATCAATTAACAGATAAGCATACCCGAAAGATGTTAAAGTTGGTAGCAAATAAGTTATTGACAAGGGTAAATTAAAGCTGTTTTTTACTCTTGAACCAAGATCTCAACGTCCCACGAATCAAGCATCGTTTCAGGTGAATTGCCAGTCAAAAGATCTCGGTAACCCTTTTGAAATTCTAATGGCAATGGTCGTTTACCCTTTCCCATATTAAGGACAAAGTAAATATCCTGCCCCGCTGAATTTTGGCATTTTGTTATCTCAAGTTCTGTTGGCTCTTTGACTAACGCGGAAAGGTGCAAATCATCAACAATATGCATAATAATCTTACGGAAACTGAGATGGTCAAGACGACTTCCGACATACCATGCTTTCCCCTTTGAATAGGTATTCTCGGTTACCGCGGGAGTCCCAGCATAAAACTCACTAGCGTATTTAGCCAGGACATGGGCGCCTTTAAGCCGAATTAAATCTGCGATTAAATATCCAGTTAATTCATCCCCTGTCGTCATTGCTAATTTAACATCTTTATCAGGGAGGATTGCATCACTTTCTTCAACCCACAGTCCCATTACGTCTTTTAATGGTCCAGGGTAGCCACCAGGATAAATATTGTCGGATTCATTCACCATTCCGGACATAAAACTAGTAATGAAATTACCTCCGCTAGCAACATAATCCGTAATCTTCTGGCCTAAGCCATCCTTGACTATGTAAAGAATAGGAGCAACTATGAGATCATATTGGCTAAAATCATCATCATCCGAAATTACATCAGTCATTAGTATCTATCACATTTTCAAAATCGCTTCCAGCAAATGATGAGCTTCTTAATTATTTTCCCTTGTTTATTTCTCTTAAAATGATCATAATTAAGAGGACGAGATTTATTGATGAGGAGATTTACATTATGAATAAAGTTTCTAAGGGCCTTGTACTCGCTCTTGCTGGTATTACTGTTGGA
Source organism: Limosilactobacillus secundus (assembly GCF_020784695.1). Lineage (NCBI taxonomy): Bacteria > Bacillati > Bacillota > Bacilli > Lactobacillales > Lactobacillaceae > Limosilactobacillus > Limosilactobacillus secundus. Next base: position 142,569 of record NZ_JAJGUA010000034.1, on the reverse strand, counting down.
ACTAGCACTGGACTTAACACTACCCTTTTTCAATCAACTAGTGTTGCCTATGCTGCTGAGATGACAAAGGAAAAGAATGATTTAGCTAATCGTTATATTGCTGATTATTTAGGCAACTGTCAACAATATGAACAAAATGACAAAACATTCAAAGGCTTTTCTTCAATCAAGGATATTACCTATTCGCGGGACAACAGGATTAAGATTGATGTTAATAATGATATCTATCAGTTATCTAAAGCCCGGCGTTCACTTTTGATTCAAGATTTGCAAAATGGTGTGTATGGCACATTAGCAGATAACGACCTTAAGAAATTATCTGAAAAAGATATTCAAAAGGGCTGCCCAACTACTGTTTACTTGAATGGGAAGGTAATTGGCCACACTGCTAAAAATGATAATCACCACATTATTTGGAATAAATAACAAAATAAGAGATTTGGGACAAAGTTGATGTTCCAAATCTCTTATTTTCATTTAAAGGTCAATTTCTAGAATAATTGGCGTATGATCGCGGCGTTCTCCACTATCGATCATCCCCGCTTCTGTAATCTTATCAGCAAGTCGGTCACTGACTAACCAGTAATCAATCCGCCAGCCAGAATTATTTTGTTTACTAGTAATTACCCGTTGTGCCCACCAGGAATAAACTCCCCTTTCGTCGGGGTGGAGGTGCCGGAAACTATCAGTAAAACCAGCAGCTAATAGTTTTGAGAAATGCGTACGTTCTTCATCAGTAAAGCCAGCTGAATGATGGTTGGTTGCTGGATGAGCTAAATCAATCTCTTCATGAGCCACATTAAAATCACCACTAGCAATTACCGGTTTTTGCTGGTCAAGTTCATGCAGGTAGTCACGGTAACAATCATCCCATGTTTGCCTCTCATCTAACCGTTTAAGCCCATTGCCGGAATTTGGCGTATATACTTCCGTGACATAAAAGTCTGGAAATTCAAGAGTAATGATTCTTCCCTCATCATCCATTGGTTCTGGTGCATTAATTTTAGGATAAGTTACTTTCGGCTCATATTGGGCTAAATAAAGATACATGGTCCCAGCATAGCCTTTCCGTGCTGGTTCAACGGAACTCCGCCATGTTACTTCATAATTGGGGAATAATTCTTGTAAAACCGTCAAATGTTTCTTAGTCGGCCCATTCTTTGACAACTTGGTCTCTTGAATGGCGATGACATCCGGCTTCATCGCTGCAATCTTTTTTAATACTTCCCGCGTTTCCCCAGCCCGTACGGAGGTTCCGGTTAGTGCGGCATTAATTGAATCAATGTTCCACGAAATAAATTTCACAGTTACTTCTCCTTTTTATTTTTTGATTTAAGGTCGCTTTCTTTGATGAATACCCAGCGGTAGTTGTCTTACCCGGTCGCTTTGCAATTTCTTAGTAAGCCAGTGGTAAGTGCTAGTTGATGGTCAACGCCCACTAATTTACAAAAGATTAGCAGTGCAATCTGTAAGTCACCGATGCTGTCGATAAGCCTAGTCTGATTTTCCTTATTATACGCACTAGAAAGTTCGCCAAGCTCCTCAGCTATCTTCATAAATTCGACACGTGGATCCGCGTGGTCAATCCCGCGCTCATGTGCCCACTTATCAATCTTTTGAAATAGCTCCTCGTAGTTCATCACATCGCACCCCATCAAGTGATAATTCTAGTCTTTACTATAAGGTAAAAGAGCTGGCTACGCAATAAGAAGATTTCACATAAGCCTTCTTAACAGTATTTATTAATCACCGCTGTTATAATTATTGCTAAAGAAAGGAAGTGAAACAAATGGACTTAACCAAGTATCGAATCGACCCTGCTAAGTTTGCTTTAGCTTGTGTGCAAAGTTCACCCGATCTTACTACTGAAGATAAATTAAAGGTTTACAAGGAAGCATACGAAGCAGCGTTTACTTTCTATCATCAAATTCAAACAGCCGTTATTAATAAAGGCCGTTCGAAGGAAGATCACAGTCTAAAGGAAATGGGAGACTTTTTCGATTTAAAGAACTAAACCAATCACCAAAATCACTACCTATCAAAATCTCCCGTACTACATTGATGAAAAAATTTTTTAAATTAACTTATACTGACTACTCACTGCAATCATAATTGTGGTGAGTATTTTTAATTTAAAACAAAAAAGAACCCTTGATACACAAGGGTTCTGCACTACTAGTTGTCGCGACGACGTTCAGCGATACGAGTAGCCTTACCAGTACGTTCACGTAAGTAGTAAAGCTTAGCACGACGTACACGACCGTAACGAAGAACATCAATCTTGTCAACACGTGGTGAGTGAACTGGGAAAGTACGTTCAACACCTACACCGTTACTGATCTTACGTACAGTGTAAGTAGCACTGATACCAGCACCGTGGCGCTTGATAACAACACCTTCGAACATTTGGATACGTTCACGTGAACCTTCAACGATCCGAGCGTGAACACGAACAGTATCACCGGCACGGAATTCTGGAATATCATCCCGTAATTGACTAGCAGTAATCTTTTCGATTAACTTGTTTTGACGCATAATATATTTCTTTCCTTTCGCCGACATTCATGTCCTGTATGACGGGCAGCGGAATACCGTTATTCACAGCTAAACAGCCAATAACTACTATACATTGTTTTCAGCTGTCTTTCAAGGGTAAATTAGTGAGTTTCTTTATTAATGATTGAGTGACGAATTCCATAGATAAAATAAATTAACAAACCGATTACAAACCAACCCACCATTAAAATTTTCGCATCAGTATTTAAGCCCCAGAAGATCACAGCTGAAAAGATTGCCGATACAGCTGGAAGTACAGGGTACAGCGGCATCTTAAACTGGGCTTCGGGCAAGTCTACCCCTTCTCGTGGACGTAAGGCATAAATCCCCAGTGAAACAAAGATAAATGCAACCAAGGTTCCCGCAGAAACAAGGGTTGCCAAGAACGTAAATGGGAAAACAGAACCCAAGATCATGGCCAAGAAAGTAATCATCCATAATGCATGATTAGGGACATGTTTATCATCGATTTGTCCAAGTGACTTTGGCAATAATCCGTCCCGTCCAAAGGCATAGATCAGGCGAGAAGAAGCTAAGAGAATTGCGATTAATGCAGAGAAAATACCAACAATCGCAACAACGGAAAGCAAGTTCGCCGTAATATAGTGTCCAGACTGTCTTAAAGCCCAAGCTGCTGGTTCGGCATTATTTGCATAACGGTTATATTTAAACATCCCCACTAATACAAGTGAAACTGCAATAAAGAAGCCTGTTCCTAGTAACAATGTCCCAATTAGTCCCCGTGGCATCGTTTTTTGTGGATCAATCGTTTCAGCTGTATTAGCCGCAATTGCATCAAAACCGACGTAGGCAATAAAGATTTGCGCAGTTCCAGCTAATATTCCCTGCCAGCCTCCAAAAGTAGTGCCCGGTTGATGAGCGGGGAAAAATGGGACATAGTTTTGGGGATGAATTGCAGTTGCTCCCACGACGATAAACATTAAAATAACCAATAACTTTACACTAACAATAATATTTTCAATTCGGCTAACCTGGTGAACTCCGCGGGAAATTAAGATTCCAACAATTAGAATTGCAAAGGCAGCCAGTATATCAATATAAGACCCTGTATGTGGATCAAACCCACCAGTTAAGGCATGCGGTAATTTAATTCCAAAACTCCCGAGAAAGCCTTGCATATAGGCTGACCATCCAGACGCAACAAAAGCCACTGAAATAAAATACTCTGCTAAAAGCGCCCAACCAGCAATCCAGCCAAAGAATTCACCAAACAAAACATTGATCCAGGAAAAAGCGGAACCAGCAAAAGGCAGTACCGAGGACGTTTCCGCATAGGCCAATGCCGATAATCCTGCACCGATTGCGGCTACAATGAAAGCCAATGGAACTGCAGGACCAGTATGCTCTGCTGCCACAATCCCTGGTAAAGTAAAGATGGCTGTTCCCACTACCATCCCCGTTCCTAGTCCAATTAAGTCCCTTGTTCGTAGGCTCGGAGCTAATTGCGCATCTTTTTCTTCATAAACACGCGGGTTTTGCTTAAGAAATAATCGTTTAATTAATTTTTTCATTCACATCACCTTAGTCTGGAACAGTCGGATCTTCATCCAGCTTAATATCTTCTAACATTAATTGTTGTTCCCGACTGAGCTTAGCGGTTTTTAAAAGGTCTGGTCGGCGGTGAAGAGTTCGTCGTAATGATTCACGCATCCGCCATTCTTTAATTTTCTGATGATTTCCACTCGTAAGCACTTCCGGTACCTTCATCCCCCGAAAATCTGCTGGACGGGTGTATTGAGGATATTCTAGCAAACCGTTACTAAATGAATCTCCCATTGGTGAAGACATATTGCCGAGGACACCAGGAACAAAGCGGACGGTTGCATCAATCATCACCATCGCAGCTAATTCTCCGCCTGTTAATACATAGTCACCAAGAGATGCTTCATCGGTAACTAAATTACGAATTCGTTCATCGTATCCTTCATAATGACCACAGATAAATGTTAAGTGGTCTTCTTGAGCTAACTCTTTAGCGTAGGCTTGATCAAACTTTCGACCAGCGGGATCCATTAAAATAACTCGCCCTTTTGAGTATTGGCCCTTTGTTTGCTCATGAATTGCATCCATTGCGTCAAAAATCGGTTGCGCTTGGAGAAGCATCCCAGCTCCCCCACCAAACGGCGCATCATCTACATGATTGTGCTTATCGGTAGTGTATTGACGAAAATCGGTCACATTAATATCAACAAATCCATTATCTTGTGCTTTACCGATAATGGATTCCCCCATTGTTGCTTGAAACATATTGGGGAATAAGCTTAAAATATCAATCCTCATTATTCAAGTCCTTCCATTAATTCGACTGTTACAAGATTCTTATCAAGATCAACGTTTTTAACAACATCATCAATCACCGGTAATAACAAATCCCGTTTTTCTGGGCGTTCAACAACCCACACATCATTCGCACCCGGGGATAAAATTTCCTTAATTTTACCTAGATGACGACCATCTGTTGTTTCAACGTCCAATCCAATAATCTGGTGGTAGTAATATTGACCATCGTCTAAGGGCTGTTGATCATCAGCACTAACCATTAATTCATGGTCACGGAATTGTTCAACATCATTAATATTATCGTAACCAACAAACTTAACAAGAACAAAGCCCTTATGTTGTCGCGTACTTTCAATCGTCAATGGTAAAGGTTCGCCTGATTGTTGTAGGTACAAGGTATTTCCCTTGGCAAATCGTTCATCAATAAAATCAGTAGTTGCTAATACGCGCACTTCTCCGCGAACACCATGAGTATTTACAATTTTACCAACATTATAATATTCCATAAATTCCTCCTGAAAAGACAAAAACTCCCACACTAATCTGTGGGAGTTTTAAATTTAGTGACGATGGTCATTAATTAATAACCGGACTCGCTTAGAGTTAGCCCGTCGAGATTGAGCACCCTCGACTATTGTTCGCAATGCTGCGGCAACGTGTCCCTGTCGGCCAATTAAACGGCCAACATCATCGGGAGCAACATCAATTATATAACGATGGTAACGTCCATCATCTTTTCGGGTAATTGATAATGCCTGTGGCTGCTTCAATAGCGGAATAACTAAACTACGAATTAATGACTTAATATCTGTCTCAGCCATGACTGATTATCACTACTTCTTAGCGTACTTTGCTTCGTGGTACTTCTTCATAACGCCAGCTGCTTGAAGCATGTTACGAACAGTATCTGAAGGTTGAGCACCCTTTTGTAACCATTCCATAACAGCGTCTTCATCAAACTTGACTTCCTTAGGAGTAGTCAATGGGTTGTAAGTACCTACTGAAGTAATAAAACGACCATCACGTGGGGCACGTGAGTCAGCTACAACGATCCGGTAGAATGGACGCTTCTTTGAACCCATGCGCTTTAAACGAATTTTAACAGACATTCTTTGCACCTCCCTGATTTCTTTTAACAGATAATAATATACCAGTGTTCAAATAGAATGTAAAGTATTTTTTCTTGACAGGCTTAAATTTTTTGAAATTATTTTTTCTTTCGCAATTTGCGAAGCTTTTTAATACGTTTTTGCTTGTCTTTTTTCATTTTTCGTGCCATACGATTCATTGCCATTTGTCCCATCTTGCCACCTGGCATTTGTCCACCAAACATGTTTTGCATCCCATTGAAATTACCGTTTGTAACTTGCTTCATCATCTTACGCATTTGATTAAATTGCTTAATCATTCGGTTAACTTCAACAATTGGTCGTCCCGCACCTGCTGCTAAACGACGACGACGACTAGGATTCATTAAATCAGGATTTTCGCGTTCTTCTGGTGTCATTGAAAGAACAATAGCCCGGATATGAGCAAATTGTTTAGGATCCAAATTAAGATTCTTCAACGCAGGGTTATTAGCCATCCCCGGCATCATCTTAATAATGTTTTCTAACGGTCCCAGCTTGGTAACCTGATCCATTTGTGCCAAGAAATCATTATAGTCAAATGTGTTTTCACGCATTTTATCCATTGTTTCTTGGGCCTGTTCTTCATCAAAATTCTTTTGGGCCTTTTCAATCAGGGTCATCATGTCCCCCATACCCAAAATCCGTGAAGCCATCCGGTCAGGGTGAAAGACATCAAGATCTTCCATCTTTTCACCTTCACCGACAAATTTAATCGGCTTACCTGTCACTGCCCGGATTGACATGGCGGCACCACCACGGGTATCACCATCTAACTTGGTTAAGACAACCCCAGTAATATCAAGCTTATCATCGAAGCCTTGAGCTGTATTTACTGCGTTTTGACCAGTCATCGAATCAATAACAAGCAAAATTTCATTCGGATTTACTAGTTCTTTAATGTTTGCAAGCTCATCCATTAATTGTTCATCAATTTGAAGCCGACCAGCAGTATCAATAATGACATAATCATTATGATTTTCTTTAGCTACTTCCATCCCTTCGCGAACAATTTCAACTGGATCAACATCTGTCCCTTTTTCAAAAACAGGAACATCAATCTGATCAGCAACTTGTTGTAACTGAGTAATAGCGGCGGGACGGTAAACGTCGGCCGCAATAAACATTGGCCGCGCGTGATTTTCATTTTTTAATCGTAATGCCAGTTTACCGGCAGTAGTTGTCTTACCTGCCCCCTGAAGACCAACCATCATGATGATAGTTGGAATATGTGGCGCTTTGTTAAGAGGAACCGCTTCTTCCCCCATTAGTTTTGTCAATTCATCATTAACAATTTTAACGATTTGTTGGGCTGGATTTAACCCTTTCAATACTTCCGCCCCGGCTGCTTTTTCCCGAACGGTCTTTACGAAGTCTTTTACAACTTTAAAGTTAACATCAGCTTCTAAAAGGGCAAGCCGAATCTCACGCATCGTTTCCCGCAGATCAGCTTCCGTAACTTTGGGCTTGCGTCGTAATTTTTCCATCGCCTTTTGCAGACGATCTGTTAAACCTTCAAATGCCATTTTATTCTTCCTCCAAGCTTTCCAGATGATTTACTAAGTGATTGAGCGTTGCATCATCTGGATAGTTTTCCCGGACGTATCGTTGAATTCGATCCGCCTGTTGATTACGGACTTGAAATTCAGCATATAAATGCAATTTGGCCTCGTAATCTTCTAATATGCTTTCCGTACGCTTTATATTATCGTATACGGCTTGACGACTAACATGGAAATTCTCGGCAATTTCGCCTAATGAGTAGTCATCCCCGTAATAAAGCTCTAAATAATCATTTTGTTTTTTGGTTAATAAGGGTTGGTAAAACTCAAATAATGAATTTATCCGATAATTCTTTTCAATTTCCATTTCGTCACACCTGCCTAGTCAACTTCGACTAATCCCTTGAACAGGCCATAAACAAAGTCGCCAGCATCAAACTTCTGGAGGTCGTCTACCTTTTCACCAAGACCCACATACTTAACCGGTAAGTGGAGTTCATTACGGATAGCAAGGACAATTCCCCCACGAGCAGTTCCATCTAGTTTTGTTAAAACAATTCCCGTTACATCGGTACTTTCCTTGAATAGTTTAGCCTGGTTAAGAGCATTTTGCCCAGTTGTTGCATCTAAGACTAATAGTACTTCATGAGGAGCATCTGGGATTTCACGAGTAAGGATGCGCTTCATCTTAGCTAACTCATTCATCAAGTTGACCTTATTTTGGAGACGCCCAGCAGTATCAACGAATAAGATATCATAGTTTTCATCTTTTGCCCGTTTTACTGCATCAAAGACGACGGCCGCTGGATCACCGTTTTCCGGTCCTGTAACGATGTCAACACCGTCACGTTTTGCCCACACATCTAATTGTTCCGTGGCCCCGGCACGGAACGTATCAGCAGCAGCTAAAAGAACTTTCTTACCTTGCTTCTTAAAGAGGGCGGCCATCTTACCAATCGTTGTTGTCTTTCCGGCACCGTTAACCCCAACAAACATAATAACAGTTGGGCCTTCCTTTGCCATGGTTAAGTCAGGATTTTCATCTTGACCAGCTTCATCGTAAAGTTCGACCATTTTTTCAATGATAACGTTTGAAACATCCTGCTTACTCTTTGCATTTTGCAGTTTTACTTCTTCCCGTAATTCATCACTGAGCTTCATTGCCATATCATAGCCAACATCAGATTCAATCAGCATATCTTCAAGATCATCAAAGAAGTCTTCATCGACATGCCGGAAGTTAGCCAAGAACTTATTTAACCGTGCCCCAAAGCCTGTCCGGGACTTCTCAAGCCCACGATCATATTTCTTAACTGTTTCAGATTCATGATCCTCTTCTGGTTCAGAAGAAGGTTGTTGCTCCTGCTGCTCATCCACATCAATTTTCTCAGAATCATCAGTCTCATTTGAGCCGTCAGCAACTGAGGAATCTTCTGCTGATTCCTCTTTGGCTGGCATTACTGGTTCTTCAACTGTTTTTTCTTCTCCTGCAACGGGTTCGCTCGGTTCTTCAGTCGGCTCAACAGCTGTTTCAGTTTCAGCAGCCTTAGAAGAAGATGGTACTTCTGCAGAAACAGTTTCATCCGGAGTACTAGATGACGGTACTTCTTCTTCAGAAATACTTGAGTCCGCTACCTCTTCTGAAGAACTCTTCTCGCTAGCCTCCTCTTCTTTTTCTTCTTTAACCCCGTTATGAAGCCCTTCACGAGTTCCATCCGGGTTAATTTTTTCTTCATAGCTATCGGCAGGAGGAATATTTACCGGTTCTGGATGAATTGGGGCAGAAGCTGGCGCCGCACTTGTCGCATCTGCTGCTTCTTCTTCATGAGCTGTTTCAGATTGAACAACTGCGCTTGAACTATCAGGCGTTTTTTCCTCTTCTTTTTTCTTATGACGGCGGAAAATATCAAATAATCCCATACTCGAAGCCTCCTAAATTAATTAATTATCACTCTCTTGTAAAGTATCAACAACGTCCACTGATACCATCTTTGAAACTCCTGATTCTTGCATTGTAACCCCGTACAACACATCAGCATCCATCATCGTTCCCTTGCGATGGGTAATGACGATAAATTGTGGACCTTCAGTACCAAATTTGCTGAGGTAGTGCGCAAAACGTTGTACATTGACCTCATCCAAGGCTGCCTCTGGTTCATCAAGAATTGCAAATGGAACTGGGCGGACTTTTAAAATTGCGAATAGTAAGGTAATCGCCGTTAATGCTCGTTCCCCACCTGATAACAATGAAAGATGTTGATTTTTCTTTCCTGGTGGCTGGGCCATAATATCGACCCCGGTTGTTAATAAGTCATGGGGATCGGTTAAGACGAGTTTAGCATGACCACCAGAGAAAATTTGTTGGAACGTCTCATCAAACTTTTGTGAAACCTGATTAAAGGTCGTAACAAACCGTTTCTTTACCTGGGCATCCATCTCACCCATCGTCTGATTAAGCTGAGCTCGAGAGGCGAGCAAGTCGTCTTGTTGACCCTTTAAGAAATCGTACCGTTCACGAACGCGCTCATATTCGTCAATCGCTCCCACATTAACTTGACCAAGATCATCCAATCCCCGCTTTAATAGCTTCAACCGGGTCGCCAAGGTATCTTCGTCCAATTCACTCATCTGCTGGCGAGCTTCATCAATGGTCATGGAATATTGCTCAGATAATCGATTAAGAGCTTGGTCAACCATTGATTCATACTTCACGCGCTCTTCATTTAAGTTATTACGATCATCAAGGGCTGCCCGCTGAAGTTCTTGCAGACGATTATAATGTGCTTCGGCTTGTGACAGCTTTTGCTCAAGTTCTTCAAGAGCAGCTGAATTATCTTCCAGTTGCACCTTAGCTTTTGCCTGCTCTTCTTTAGCATCTTTTAAGGCTGTCTGTGTCGATTTTTCACTTGTTGACTGACTAACTGATTGAGTCGTTAACTCAGCGATTGCAATCGTGACCTTTTCCAAACTCTCCTCAACTTCTCGTCGTTGCCGGTTATACTCTTGACTTTGGCGTTGATATTGTTGAAGTCGTTCTTCCGCCACCGCAATTTTTTGTTGCATTTGCGCTAATTGTCGTGCCTGAGTCGACTCATCATTCTGTAATTCATCAATCTGAGTAAGGATTTGCTTAATCTTTGCCACAACTTGCGTCAATTCCTGGTTTACTTTATCAGCTTGTTCATTATTGTGTTGAACTTGTGATTCGTAATCCTGATGTTGAGTGTCTTGCTGTTTATTTTGGGTTTCTAAAATCTGTACCCGATTAGTAAGCGTCTCATGCTTACTTGAGATCAGCTGGCAACTACTTTCTTGTTCATGAAATTTATCTTGTAAAGTCTGAACTTGTTGCTGATAATCAGCTACTACTTGTTCGTTCGCCTTTTGTGCTTGTTGTAGTTTAGCAATTTCTTGCTCTAAGTTTGCTGCAAGCTGTTCCTGCTTTTTTAGCTCTTCTTCTAGTTGCTTGGCCATTTGCTTTTGACTTAAAAGGCCCGTTCGTTGATTACGGGTGGCTCCCCCCGTCATTGCTCCACTAGCATTAATCAATTGACCGTCAAGAGTTACTACTCGTACCATATGACGACCTGCGCGGGCAATCTCAGTCGCATGATCAAGGTTGTCAGCAATAACCGTTGTTCCTAGTAAGTGGTCAGCAATGATCTGAAACTTTTGATCGAACTTAATGAGTTCTGTTGCCCGACCTAAAAAACCAGGGAGGCCGGTCAATTGTGGCCAGATACTTAATGCTCGTCGGTGACTAAGCGTATCAAGCGGCAGAATAGTGACCCGGCCAGCACGCGTCTTAATCAAAAAGTTAATAATTGCTTTGGCAGTAGCTTGCCGATCAACAACCAATTGCTGAAGCTGACTTCCTAATACTGTTTCAACCGCTTGCGTGTACTTGGCAGGAACATCAAATAATTCGCTGACTGCTCCCGCTAATCCAGGAAATTGCTGCCGTTGGCGAAGAACTTCTTGAACTCCCCGATAATAGCCGCTATATTCATCGGCCATTGACTGGTAAGCGTTAATTCGCGACTTAAGTGACCGCACATCTCCTAATGATTCATACCAATCACGTTGTTTTGCTTGGTACGCGTAATTAAGTTTTTCACGGTGATCTTGAGCTGCTTTTAGTTTTTCGCTGACAGTCTGCAGATTTTCTTTAGTAATAGCCACTTCTTGTTGGTAGCGGTCAAATTCTTGATTAATTTCTGCAAGCTGGTTCTTAGTAGCGTCAAGTTCCTCGACATTTTGTCGTTGAAGACTCATTGCTTGTTCATGATTACGTGACAAGAAAGATTGCTGATTGTGAATCGTTGTTCTTTCCTGCATCAAGCTAACTTGTTGGTTGCGTAAATCCTCTACTTGCTGTTTTAGAGTCGCGATCCGCTCACTGCTACTCATCTTTCTGGCTGCTTCGAACTCAGCTTGCTGACTATTAATCAGTGCTTTTTGTTCAGCCAATTGTTCGTCATTTGCTTGTTGGCTTGCCTTAACCTCTTTTAAGCGTGCATTGAGTTCAGCCTGTTGGGCAGTTAACCGTCGCTGCTCATTTTCACGCTGTTCGCGGCGAACGCTGGAAACCGATTGCTGATTCTCGTACTTAGCAATTGCCTCCGTTTGATTTAAGATGATTGCTTGAAGTCGATCCTTAGTTGCGTTTAGTTGTTGGCGCTTTTGCTTCAAATTATCAAGTTGCTGCTGATCATGGCCTGCTTGTCCTTGATAGTCCTTCACCATCGCTTCTGCTTGTTCGAGCTTGGCACCTAATTTGGTTAACTTATCATAGTACTCATCATAATGACGAACTGTTTGTGTCCGATCAAGCACATCAAATTGCTTCTTTTGTTCCAAGTAATCTTGGGCAATTGCACTTTGTTCTTCTAAAGGTTCAATCTGCTTTTCTAACTCACTAATAATGTCATTTACCCGGTTAAGGTTTTCCATCGTCGTAGTAAGTCGCTTTTCAGCTGTTTCTTTATTCTTCTTATACTTGGCAACTCCCGCAACGGTTTCAATGATTCCCCGCCGATCAATTGGTTTACCGTTAAAAATTTCTTCAATCCGTCCTTGGGAAATAATGGAAAAGGATTCTCGACCTAATCCAGAATCAATGAACAAGTCTGTAATGTCCTTTAAGCGAACATTTTGGTCGTTAATTAAGTACTCACTATCACCATTGCGATATATTTTACGAGTAATGGTAAGTTCAGTAAATTCACTAGCTAAGTAATGATCACTATTATCTAGCGTAATCGAAACTAGGGCTCGGTTTAAAGGTTTACGATCTGATGAACCATTAAAGATAACATCAGCCATCCGATCTCCCCGTAAATGATGAGCCGACTGTTCACCCATTACCCATTGAATAGCTTCGATAATATTACTCTTTCCACTACCATTCGGACCAACAATCCCTGTCATCCCAGGTTCAAATTTAATTGTTGTTTTTTGGGCAAAGGACTTAAAGCCGTCCAAAGTTAAAGACAATAATTGCATCAGTTATTCCTACTTACTATTTATTTTTATTTCTCATATTATCAAGTGCCTGTTGGGCTGCTTGCATTTCCGCATGCTTCTTTGATGAGCCCTTTCCCTCACCGATAATATCACCATTAGCAGTAACATTCACCTTAAATTCAGGGTCGTTTTCTGTTCCGCTTTCCTCCACTAAATGATATTCAATGGCAATATCACCATCACGTTGAAGAAATTCTTGAAGACTAGTCTTGGCATCAACAGCATGATCAAACCAGCCCATATCAAGTTTAGGAAAGATAACTCGTTGCACAAATTTTTCAACTGCTGGCCGGCCTTGATCTAAATAGAGGGCACCAATAAATGATTCAAAAATATCACATAGTAAGCCTGGACGTTCTCTTGCGCCAGCCATTTCCTCACCATGACCTAAGCGAATGTATTGATCAAAGTGACACTCTTTGGCAAATTTAGAGAAACTATCCTCACATACCATTGCCGCTCTTAAGCGGGTAAGTTTTCCCTGCGGTAATTCAGGGAAACGCTTATAAATATATTCTGAAACGATCAGTTCCAACACAGCATCGCCAAGAAATTCAATCCGTTCGTAATATTTTAATCCTTGGTTAGGATGTTCATTTACATACGAAGCTTGAGTAAAAGCTTCTGCTAATAAAGCAGGATTATCAAAATGAATATTAAATTCCTTGGCCAGGTAGTCTTGTAATTCTTCGATCATAAAAAATTCCTTTCGTTTTTAACTTAAATTATAAAAAATGTCTAAGGCCTATTATACTAAACAACCCGCTATTCCGCAGGTAATTTTAATAATATTCAAAAAAATTAAAGGCTGTGAAAAAACTTTCGCCTTTTCTCAGCCCCTTCTTTGCTACCTTAATAATTAAACAGTTCGATTAATTGGCAGTGTGTTCTGCAATGTAATCAACAACTTCACCGATTGTACTTAACTTTTCAGCATCTTCATCATCAATTTCTTCACCGAACGTATCCTCTAATTCGAGAACAAATTCAACAAAATCAATTGAATCAGCATCCAAATCTGTCTTTAAGTTCAAATCATCAGTAATCTTAGCCCGATCAACATCAAAATGGTCAGCAACAATCTCTGAAACCTTATTAAAGATTTCTGTTTTCTTATTATCAGCCATTATTATTAACCTCTCTTTACTAGTTCGCTACTTATTCTATTCGTTTTTCTTAGAATTGTCTAGATTTTCGGTGTTATCGAAAAATTCAACTGTTTTTTCAATCACACCCGTTTTGAGCATTGTTCTAATTTGACTAATTGTATTTTTCACGGCTAAAGCATCAGCAGATCCATGAGTTTTAACAACGGGTGCCTTAAGCCCTAATAAGACTGCCCCACCATAAGTTGAAGCACTCATTTTTTGCCCAATTTGATGGAAAACCGGCTTTAGCATGAGGTAACCTAACTTAGCCCGGAGCCCACCATGTAAGATTCCATCTTTAATTAACGTCATCATCATCTTAGCGGTTCCTTCAGTCGCTTTCAAGGCTGCATTTGCCGTCCACCCATCACTTACGACAACATCTGCCTTGCCAAACAGGAGGTCGCCAGATTCAATATTGCCGACAAAATTTAAATCATCTTTGCTATTGAGGATTTGCCATACTTCTTTATGTAGTTTGTCACCCTTATCTTCTTCTGCCCCATTGTTTAATAGCGCAATCCGAGGGTTCGCAACTCCCAATACATTTTCAGCATAGAATTTACCAAGGTAGGCATATTGTTCCAAATTTTTCTCTTTACTTTCAGCATTTGCACCAGTATCGAGATAGACAAAATTGTGTCGACTAGCACCCGGCTTGGCAATTGGCAAAATACTAGTAAGTCCCGGACGGTCAATCCCTTTAATGCGGCCAACAATGAAGAGGCCAGCCGCCAAAATTGCCCCTGTATTTCCCGCAGAAAAGAAGGCATCAGCTTTGCCTTCTTTAACTGCTGTTGCTGCGCGAACAATTGATGAATCTTTTTTTCGCCGAATTGCCCGGACTGGTTCTTCACCCATCGAAATTTCTTCACTGGTAGCGACAATATTAAGCCGCTCATTATTTTTTATTAAGGGCTTAACCTTGTCTGGATTTCCATAAAGGTCAAATTCTAGGTCGGGGTAAAGGTCTCGGGCCTCCTCCACCCCTTCAACAATTACTTGGGGAGCATTATCTCCACCCATTGCATCAACAGCAATTTTCATAAAATTTCCTCCTCATATTTAGTCAAAGTGCGTCGCCAGTTCATGACGCTTTAAATATAAAACAAGTGGCTGATTTTCATCGACCTGGTCCCAATTAGGCATTCCCAATAAGTTTCCAGCATCAGCACGGGCAATTTGCAGCATCTTTAAATCAGCAACCGGATCACCCACTTTAAATTCTGGCATCCCCGATTGCTTTTTTCCTAGAACATCTCCAGATCCCCGCAGTTTCAAGTCTTGCTCAGCTATCTTAAATCCATCATCGGTAGCAACCATCGTTTTCATTCGGGCTTTTCCTTCATCAGTTTTCGGATCAGCAATCAACAAACAATAACTTTGCCGATTGCCTCGACCAACCCGACCACGCAATTGGTGAAGCTGTGCGAGGCCAAAACGATCAGCATCATATATAACCATTACCGTTGCATTAGGATTATCAACGCCAACTTCAATAACCGTGGTTGCAACTAAAACTTGAAGCTCACCAGATTTAAACTGGCGCATCGCCTCATCTTTTTCTTCCGTCCCCATTCGTCCATGAAGCAAACCTACTTTATAAGCTGGTTCGAGGTCAGCTGACAGTTGATTATAAAGATCAGTTGCGTTTTGTACATCTAGAGCGGCTGATTCCTCAATCAAAGGACTAACAACATACGCCTGGGCCCCCTGCTTTAATTGTTCACGCAAAAAATGGATTGCTGCGGCATGTTGGTTAGACTGCAGCCACTTTGTTTGAATTGGTTTTCGACCAGCTGGTAATTGATCAATTATTGAAACATCCATTTCACCATAATTAGTAATTGCTAGAGTCCGTGGGATGGGGGTTGCTGTCATGGCTAACACATCAGGATGTTCGCCTTTTTCACGAAGTTGCTGACGCTGGTTGACCCCAAAACGGTGCTGTTCATCGGTAATTACTAGACCAAGATTAGCATATTCGACTCCATCTTGAATTAGTGCGTGGGTTCCAACAATAAGGTTGACATCCCCCCGCTTCATCGCTGTCAGTAGTTCCCGATGTTGCTTAGCAGTTAATGAACCGGTAAGGAGAGCCACCTGGACATGTGTTCCTTCAAAAATTTTCGCTAATTTCTCAGCATGTTGTCCTGCCAGAATTTCTGTCGGCGCCATTAAAGCTGCTTGGTAGCCGGCAGTAATAGCTGCATAAATAGCAATAGCAGCAACAATTGTCTTTCCAGAACCAACATCTCCCTGTAACAATCGATTCATCTGGTATGGTTGACGCATATCACGGCAAATTTCATTAACAACCCGTTTTTGGGCATCAGTTAATTCAAATGGGAGTCCACCGATAAATTCTTTTAACTCGTCATTATGGTATAAAATCCGTTCACCATCTTCTTGACGGTGCGCACGGCGAATCGCTTGCAGCCGCAACTGAAACAGGAAAAACTCTTCATAAGCTGCTGTTCGGCGAGCAGCTTTTGCAGTTGCTTGAGTTTGTGGAAAGTGAATTTCCCTAATCATTTGCCGGCGATCCATTAATCGGTATCGTTGACGAATCGTTTCTGGCAAATAGGTTGGAATGATATTGGCATATTCCTCGTAAGCTTGACGGATAAAACTTTGGAGGATATTTTGCCGGAGATGCTTATTCACCGCATAGACCGCACCAAACTCATTTCGATCATCAGCTTTTTCCTTAAGAAGCTTGTTTCCTGTTACTTGACGGCGAGGTGCATCCCACTTCCCCATTACCGTTACTTGCTGATTTAGTTCGATTTGCTTTTTAATATAGGGCTGATTAAAAAAAGTTGCGATCACCACTTCATTACCTACCTGCATTCGAAAGGTAAGCCGGTTGCGCCGATAACCATAGCGGACCAAAAGCGGTTCTGACACCACTACTCCTTGAAGAGTAATTTTCTGTTTATCCTTGGCGCTTTCAATGTCTGTAGGCGTGAAATCGTTATAACGAGTGGGATAATATGTCAACAAGTCTTCAATAGTATCTATTCCAAGAGTAGCTAGATCTGCTACCCGCTTAGGACCAACTCCTTTTAAATTGGCGACTGAATCCGTTAAACTTCGCAAATCCTTCACCTCTTTTTTTACACAACCAGTAACCAAAATAGGAGTGGGAATAAAAGTAGTCCTTTATTAACCCACCCCTATAGGAATTAATTTAATGTGCCGCTATTCAACCGAAATCAGGTATGGATAAACCGGCTGACCACCATCGTAAATCTGAATATCTAATTCATCATCTACTTCTTCAACTGCTGCTTTAATCTCTTCAGCAGTTTTTTGATCACCACCAGCTCCATATAAGATCGTTACAATTTCACTATCCTCGTCAAGCATAGCTTTAACCATCTTAATAGCGGCTTCTTTCAGCTCCAGATCAGTAGTGACGATTTTACCATCAACAATTCCCATGTAGTCATCTTTCTTGATTTCACGACCATCAATTGTTGTATCACGAACAGCATTAGTAACCGCTCCACTGGCAACCGTATTTGTATTAGCTTCCATATTTGCTTGATTTTCGTCTAAAGATGCTTCTGGATTGTACTCAAGCAGTGCGCTCATCGCTTGGGCAATTGTTTTACTGTGGACAATCTTTGTTGGAATATCAGCGACTTCAGCAGCTTGATCGGCAGTCATGAAGATGTTGCCGTTATTTGGTAGAACAATCGCTTGCTTGGCACCACTAGTATTAATGGCATCGAGGATATCTTGAGTGCTTGGGTTCATTGTTTGACCACCTGTAATGATATGGGTAACACCCAAGCTCTTTAATAATTTCGCAATTCCTTCTCCTGATGCGACAGCAATAACAGCTGTCTGGAGGTCATTTTTAGCTTCTATAGCTGCTTTTGCCTTCTCAATTGGCGACTCATTGTCAGCGTCTTCTTCATCTTTTTCCATGATTTCTTCTTGTTGCCAAACCATGTTATGAATTTCAATTGTCTGTAAGTCACCAAATTGTTGACCCCAAGATAATACTTTACCGGGATGCTCGGTATGAACATGGACTCGCACAACCTGATCATCGTTTAGAACAAGTAAACTATCTCCTAAGTCAGCTAAGTAGTTATAGAAAGTATCATAGTCAAACTTTTGAGTCACTTGTTTACCTTTACCAAGTCGTACTAACATTTGAGTACAGTAAGTATACTTGATATCTTCAGGATTAAGCTTTCCTTGAACGCTTTGGTGATCCATAGCGTGAACCATCTCGTCAATTTCAGCATTGTCAGGTTTATAGTCATCACTTTTATCTACGCGACCACTTAAAGCTTCGTCAAATGCTTGAAGTACAAAGACGAGTCCTTGCCCACCAGAATCTACAACGCCAACTTCTTTCAGGACCGGCAATAAATCCGGCGTCTTTTTAAGCGCTTCTTCACCTGCTTCATAAATAGTATGCATAATCTCAACAAGATCATCAGTCTCTTTAATCTTGTTGAGGCCTGCTTGAGCTGATTCACGAACAACAGTTAAAATGGTACCTTCTGTTGGCTTCATCACAGCCTTATAAGCTGTCTTTGCACCATTAGCATAAGCATTAACAAAGTCAGCAGTAGATAAAACATCCATGCCCTCTGTTGCCTTTGCAAAGCCACGAAAGATCTGCGATAAAATAACTCCAGAATTTCCTCGCGCTCCCATCAAAAGGCCCTTTGCTAACGCTGCACTTAGGTCGCCAACCTTCTTACTGGTTTCGTTACGTTCGTACTTGGCACCGCTTGCCATTGAAGAAGTCATGTTTGTCCCCGTGTCTCCATCTGGAACTGGGAAAACATTTAATGAATTAATAAATTCAGCGTTCTTACCAAGTTTATCGGCGGCCGCCTGGACCATTTTACCGAATTCAAGGTTTGTAATTTTTGTTACAGCCAATTCGAAATTCCTCCCCAATGCTCGCTTAATCTTCTAGTGTCCGTACACCTTGGACACATACATTAACTGAATTTGCCGTAATACCGAGCATTGTTTCAAGATTATACTTTACCTTTGCTTGGACACTCTTTGATACTTCTGAGATCTTTGTGCCATAGCCTACAATAATATTAACGTCAACAGCTACACCATTATCTTGCTGCCGAACAACAACGCCGCGCGCAAAATTTTCACGACGAAGAATTTGGTTAACCCCATCACGGAGGGGGTTTCGGCTTGCCATTCCAACAACACCGTAGTTATCAGTAGCAGCCCCACCAACAACTGATGAAATCACATCATTATCAATGTCAATTGTACCTGACTTAGTTTTGATTTTTACTGCCATCGTCATGGCCTCCTTATAAAATTACCAATTGATTTTAGAATCCTATGATACTATCACAATTAAATCAATACCATCATACCATAGCATATTTCACTAAAAAAGTAACTGATGGATATTTTTACAATCGATCAATGGGGTTAATCAATTAATGTAAAAAATAAGCCGCCCAAACTGGACGGCATCATTTTAATTAAACCCGAGTCACTTTACCTGACTTCAGTGTACGTGCTGAAACGTATACCTTCTTAGGCTTACCATTAACTAAAATGGTTACCTTTTGCAAGTTAGGCTTCCAGCTACGCCGACTTGAGTTAAGGGCGTGAGAACGCTTGTTACCAAATTGCGTCCGTTTACCGTTGATAAAATCTTTAGCCATTGGTGATACCCTCCTCTTTGCTTCATAATTTTTTCGTTTACGCAAAACTGCGATGTAACTCACCTAATTAATCTACCATAGGCATCGCAACAATGCAATAGTTTTCTTTCAAGTAATTTTCCTTGACAGGGTATTTTTCTTTCAAAAACCTATTTTAATTGGTCACTACACTGAATTACAGAAACAATTCCACTTTCAAATGAAAAATGATTTTCTTTAGCAGTAAATTCATTGCTTGTCCATGAAAATGGGATTTGACTACTCCAGTTTTGTAGCAGATATTTTTCGTCTTTCAATGTAAGGCCTCGAACAGGAGTAAGATTGACAAAGGCTAGGTACTTTTTATGCGGTAGACGAGAAATAGTATGATCCCCTGGCAAGTAATAAGTAACGACATTTTGACAATCAATAATCTTAATCCGGGTTAAGTATGGCTTAAATTCACTCTGTAGCGGAAGAAAGAGGTTAGCCAATAAATGGTCTAAGCGTCCTCCCGTTGCACCAAAAATTTCAATTTCATCAGCCTGTTCTTGGATTGCAAATTTCACGCCCAATTGCGTATCGGTATAATCTTTTTCAGGAGGATAAGTTTTTATACGAGTAATTTCACCTTCTAAACCTCGCAATTCATCCCCGGTAACGGAATCAAAGTCACCAATTGCTAAAACCGGCTTAATTCCCCATCTTAATAATCTTAAAGCGCCTCGGTCGACCCCAATCCATTTTTCATCTTTACGTTGCAAAATTAACTCGGTTGGGACCATTTCAAGTGGCCCGCCAACTAGTACATTTACTCTCATTTTTTACTCCTAAAAAAATAGACCTTCAATATTCAGACAAAGCCGAACTAGAAGACCCATTTTTGTTTTTTAATTAATGTGACTAATTACTTAGTAGCATCTTCAAGCGCCTTGATTCGTTCAGAAGGATCTTCAGCGTTAAAGACATATGAACCAGCAACTGCTACCGTAGCACCAGCTTTGTAGCAATCTACAACCGTCTTGTCATTAACTCCACCGTCTACTTCAATATCGAAATTGTAGCCCTTATCTTCCTTAATTGCGTTTAATTGGGCAATCTTGTCAACTGTTTCTGGCAAGAACTTTTGACCACCAAAGCCAGGGTTAACCGTCATTACTAAGACTTGATCAACCATGTGTAATACCGGTTCAATCATCGCAACTGGTGTACCCGGGTTAATAACAACTTCGGCTTTTACTCCACCGTTTTTGATAATTTGAAGAGCACGGTGAATGTGTTGAGTAGCTTCTACTTGAACACCAATAATATCAGCGCCAGCATCAATGAACATTGGCAAAATGTGTTCTGGACTTTCAACCATCAAGTGCACATCCAATACCATGTTTGTAATTGGACGAATGGCCTTAACAAAGCCTGGTCCATAAGAAATACTTGGAACAAAGGTACCATCCATAACATCAATGTGTAAGTATGGTGCACCGGCTTTTTCTACCTTTTCAATGTCCTTTTGTAAATTTACATAATCTGCACTTAAAATTGATGGTGCAACTTTAATCATCCTGATTCCCTCATTTCTTATAATTTGGTTTTTGATTAGCAATCAATTCATGGAACTGAAGATAATCATCATACCGACTCTTCATGATTATACCATTGTTTACTGCTTCCTTCACAGCACATTGTGGTTCTTTTATGTGAAGGCAACCTCGAAACTTACAAGCTGCTGAAATCTTAGCCATTTCAGGAAATAAATGCGGCAAATCATTTACCGTCATATCAAATGTTTCGTACGATGAAAAACCTGGGGTATCGGCTATCAAAGCACCGTTAACATCTAGCAAACTTACTTTTCTTGTTGTATGTCGTCCCCGTTGAAGTGCTTGGGAAATTTCGCCAGTCGCTAATTTTAATTGAGGAGCCAAATGATTAAGCAAAGTTGACTTTCCTGCTCCTGTCTGTCCCATCATTGTTACAATATTTCCCTTTAATTCTTCCATCAAATTTGCTAATTGATCAGGGTTAAAGGGCTCACGGGCCGCATAAACTTGGTAGCCAATTTTACGATAGCCCTCAATTGTCAGCAAAAGTTGTTGGTACTCCTCATCTGTCAGTAAATCAGTCTTTGAAAAATAAATTAAAGGAGTAACATCTTGAGCTTCTAAAGCAATCAATTGACGGTCTAAGAGGTTAGCGGAAAATGCTGGTTCTTTGGCTGAGGTTACGACAACTGCCATATCAACATTAGCAACAGGTGGCCGAACCAACTGATTGCGACGGGGCAAGATTTTTAATAAATACCCTTCCTGTTGATTTTCAGCACTGAATTCAACATGATCGCCAACTACTGGCTTAATTTTTCGTTGACGAAAGTTTCCACGCGCCCTTGTCCGATAGATTTTTTCATCTGCAATCACATCATAAAAGCCACTTAATGACTGTTGAATTATTCCTGTTTTCAAATTGCACCTCCATTATCCAGTAATATTTGTTGCACTCATAATCGTTCGCCCATTGCGAACGACACGGTATGCACCTGTTTGTCCTTGTTTAAGGGTAAACGGCACATTAATTGTTGTTTCTTGATTAATTGTGATATCTTGATATTCCATTGTTAAATTATGGTTAGCATCTCTAATATATACTTGTACACGGTTTTCACGCTGCCCACCATTTCCATCGAATGGAATGTTAATCTGAATATTCGTCGTCTTTGTTTGGTTACCGGAATTAGCAATAGAAACTGTTAATGTATCACCATGATTTAATGTCGAGCCAGCTTGTGGTGTCTGATTAATTACATGGTTAGTCGCGATTGTTTTTGATTTTTTCTCTTGAGTTGTCAATTGCAAATTATTTTTATTTGCAAACTGTTGCACAGCACTAATATCTTGATTCTTAAAGTTTGGAATCTTGATTGGTTCTTTACCTGCACTTACCCGAAAAATAATTGTGTTAGCAGCAGGCTTAACAATCGTACCCTTTTTGTGGTTTTGCCTGATAATCTGTCCCTTATCGATATCATCCGAATACACTGGTTCTTGATGAACTTGAAATCCCTTGCGACGAAGGTTAGCGGCTACTGAAGAATAGTCTTCACCGACATAATCAGCCATTTGCAATTGCTTAACTCCTGTACTAACCCTTAGATTAATCGGGGTACTGACACGAGTCTTATGGCTGACGTCAGGATTGGTTGAAACAATTCGATTTTTATCAACCGCCTGGCTATTTACTCGAGTAATCTTACCAATCCGCAAATTTTGTTGGTGCAACCGTTGTTCTGCCTTTAATACCGTCATTCCTTCTACATCGGGGATGATTACTTGCCGGATCACAAACCACCAGCTACAGACTGCAATCAGCACAATCATGCCGAGCGTTCCACTAATAATCCCATATTTTTTCCACTTTTGTGATTTAGTTGATGGATCAACTGTTTGCGAATCAGTTGACTTCTTTGGTTGGTAATCATCTGCTTTTAGGTGTTTAATGTCTAACACCTTAGTTTCTCCATTATCATCTTGTTGGATCTTTAACCGCGGCTCATTAGCTCTTTGCGGATCAAGGACGGTTTTCAAATCAGCCGCCATTTCATTAACTGAACTATACCGCTCAGCTGGTTCCTTTGCTGTCGCTTTAATGATTACGTTTTCGAGTGCTTGAGGAATTTCTTTGTTCTGTTCACGAACAGAAGGAATTTCTTCACGGAAATGCTTCAAGGCAATTGAGACAGCCGTTTCTCCCTCAAATGGAACCTTTCCAGTTAGAAGTTCAAACAAGATAATTCCTAGTGAATAGATATCTGATTGTTTAGTAGCAATGCTTCCTCGCGCTTGTTCTGGGGATAGGTAGTGAACTGACCCCATCAAGGTATTAGTCTGCGTTAATGAGTCTTGCGATACAGCAACCGCAATTCCAAAATCAGTAATTTTAACGTTTTTATTTTCATCAATTAAGATATTTTGTGGTTTTAAGTCCCGGTGGATAATCCCATGCGCATGGGCGGTCGCAACTGCTGAAAGCACCTGTTCCATAATATCAATAACTTGTGGAAGTGGAATCGGATAGTGCTTTTTTATATATGCTTTAAGGTCTGTCCCCTTTACATATTGCATTACCATGTATTGCAAGCCATGATCCTCACCAACGTCATAAATTCCAACAATATGAGGATCATTTAACTGCGTTGCGGCCATTGCTTCCCGGTGGAATCGCCGTTTAGTACTTGGATCGTCCCGTAAGTCAAGACGCAATAATTTAACAGAAACGTCCCGATCAAGAACCATATCATGTGCCAAGTAGACATTAGCCATTCCACCTTCACCCAGTGAGCGAATTATCCGATATCGGTGACCAATTTCATATCCAGGATTCATTTCCTATCCCTCCTGGTTACTATTAATCCCAATTAAAACGGTAATATTATCTGGTCCGCCGGCATCATTTGCCATCTTTATAAGTTGAGCACATTTCTCTTCAAGCGGTATCGGCAATTCAAGCACCTTGATAATCCGCTCCTTAGAAACAGTCTTAAACAAGCCATCAGAACACATTAACAGTTGATCACCCGCGTTTAATTCAAAGCGGTTTACATCAACTTGTGCATCAGGAGAGATTCCAATTGCCCTTGTAATTATATTGCTCTGGGGTAGCTTTAGTGCTTCATCTTCTGATATATCGCCTGTTTTTACCAATTCGTTAACCAATGAATGGTCTACTGTAATCTGCGTTAATAGGTTTTGATGAAGGATATATCCTCGACTATCACCAATATTAGCAACCACAACCGCACCCTTAAATGTAATAGCGGCGACCATTGTTGTTCCCATCCCCTGCAAGCGAAGATTACGTTTTGATTGCGCCAAAATTTTATTATTGATTAATTGAGTTTCACGAGCAAACCAGCGGATCCCCTCCATTGAAGTCTGCGGGGGCCGTTTTTTAAACTGACTCCCCAAAGTCGCAACTGTTTGCTCTGCAGCGATATCTCCGCTACGATTGCCACCAATTCCATCAGCAATAACCATCAATTGATTACCTAGTTTATTAGTAAATACAGCAACTCGGTCTTGGTTTTGCTTTCGTTGATGGCCGATATCTGTTTGATAAGCAACTTTCATTAATTTATTATATTCCCTTCTTAAGACTACTGATAAAGAAGCCATCAGAATCAAAGTCACTCGGCAAAATAGTTAAGGTTGATGAGTGACGAGTATCCTTAACTTTTCGTGCAGTTGTTGTTTTTACCAATTCAAACTCTGGATGTTCAGCTAGAAACGCTTGAACAGTATCATCATTTTCTTGTTGTAAAATTGTGCACGTGCTGTATGTGATTATACCGCCTTTTTTAACTTTTGCGGCAACCGCATTTAAAATTGCTAACTGAACCTTCTGTAATTGTTTGCTATCACTTAGCGTCTTTGTATAACGAATTTCTGGTTTCCGGCGTAAAAGTCCGATCCCACTACAAGGTGCATCAACTAAAATCTTGTCAAAACTTTCATCATCAAAAAGTTGATCAACTTCCCGCGCATCAAGGGCATGAGCAGTAACTCGCTTTTCAACTCCTAGTCGACGAGCATTTTTTTCAATCAAATTAACTTTGTGTTGGTGAATATCAAGTGCCTCAACATGGCCAGTTTCATTAGTGAGGGCTTCTGCTATTTGAACAGTCTTCCCACCAGGAGCTGCACAAGCATCCAGGACTTTATCACCCGGCTCAATATGCATACTTTCCACGGCTAACATGGCACTTTCATCTTGAATAGTGATTTCGCCATTTTTGAAGAGATTGGAACTGATAATTTCACCTTTCGTAATTACTAAGGCATTTTGAGCAACTTGGCTTTCTTGATATTCAATTCCAGCAGCATCCAAAGCTTGTTTGACGGTCGGAAGGTCAGTTTTGGTGGTGTTAACCCGAATTACTTGATGAGCTGGCTCATTAATTGATTGAAGTATTTTTTCAGTATCTTCTTCGCCATATTCCCTAGTCAGCTCATTGACTAGCCACCGTGGCACACTATTTTCGATACTTAACCGCAAATCACGTTCATTAATTTGTCGCAGGTCAGGTAATCCTTTCCGCAAAATGGCATGTAAAACACCAGTGACAAACTTTCGAATACCTGGATTCCCTCGGCGTTTAGCTATTTCAATACTTTCGTCAGTTACCGCCCAATCTGGGACTCGTTCTAAATAATGGTACTGGTAAAGTGCAGACAAGAGAAGCGTCTTTACCCAAGGATCAAGTCTTTTTCCCTGTACAAACCCATTTAGCCAATATTCGAGGGTAAGTTTATGCTGCAAAACACCATAAATAATATTGGTTGCCAACCGGCGATCTTTATCTGCCAACGGGTACTTTTTTAATAACTGATCAACCTGCAAGTTTGAGTATGCACCATTTTCGACAACCCCTTCGAGCGCCACTAAAGCTAATTCACGCGCATTTTGCGGTTGAAATTTAGTCTTCACTTACAACTTGGCCTCCCTCTGTAATATCTTTATGTCCATTAAGGTAGGATGTAATATCCATCGCCTTTTTCCCTGCTGGCTTTAACTTATTAATCTGGTATGTCGTTCCATCTCCAGCAGCAATTACTAATTGATGTTTCGTGACCCGCACTACTTTTCCTGGTTCAAGGTCTGTTTTTTCTTCTAATGGGGTCACATCGTAAATTTTTGTACGTAATCCATCAATAACCATGTTACCAAGAGGAGCCGGCCGTAATCCCCGCACCTTCGCATCAATTAAACGTGCTGGAAGTCGGAAATCAATCTGTTCTTGTTCACTAGTAATATTAGGAGAAAAGACTACTTTATCCGGATCTTGAGCGACCGGATTAACATCCCCGCTAATAAGTTTAGGCAGCGTTTCTAACAGTAAGTCTCTCCCTAGCAAACTAAGCTTTTTGAACATAGTGCCACTATCATCAGTGTCTTCAATTGGAATAGACCTTTGTGAAATAATATCTCCCGCATCCATCTTTTTAACCATGTACATAATGGAGACCCCGGTTTCTTTATCACCATTAATAATGGAATATTGAATTGGGGCCCCTCCACGATATTTTGGCAGTAATGAACCGTGAACATTGATTGCCGCAATTTTAGCAGCCGCCAATAACTTTGTTGGAAGGAATTGCCCATAAGCAGCAGTAATCATTAAGTCAGGCTGCAAATTAATAATTACCTCCATTTCAGGGCTTTTGCTGAGTTTAGCCGGCTGTAAGACTTCGATATTATATTGTTCAGCTAACTCTTTAACTGGCGATTGATGAAGAGTACGTTTCCGGCCGAGATGGTGGTCTGGCTGGGTAAGAACTGCTTGAACATCGTATTCTGGATTATCAATTAAACTTTGTAAAATCGGAACAGCAAACTCTGGTGTTCCCATAAAAACGACTGATGTTGACATTAATAACATCCTTTCTTTTACATAAAATACTGTGGATCAGGATCGATACTTACTTGGACATCCTTAAAACCGCGACTTTGCGTATCTTGAAGAATATCAAACAACAACTGATGTAAGTACGGATCCTTCTTATATTTAATTACTATTTGGTAATAGTAACGACGCTTCATTCGGGCAATTGCTCGCGGAGTGGGGCCAAGAATAACCGTTGAAGATAACAACCCCTGCTTTAGGCGGCCATAGATATCTGCCATTGCCCGGGCTGCTTTAGCTTCTTCAGGATGACTGGCCATCAAACGAACGGTGTAATAGTATGGTGGGTAACTGGCTTGCCTTCGCAGCATCATTTCCTGGTTGAAGAATTTTTCATAATCATGCGTTTTAGCATCTTGAATGGCGTAATGGTCAGGGTTATACGTCTGGATAATAACTTTCCCCTGCTTATTTGCCCGACCAGCTCGACCACTAACTTGACTTAGCAAATCAAAAGTCCGTTCACTAGCACGAAAATCTGGTAAGCCTAGACCAGTATCAGCGTTTAAGACCCCTACTAAGGTAACATTAGGGAAATCAAGCCCTTTCGCAATCATCTGAGTTCCTAATAAGATATCCGCTTGGTGTTGACCGAACTGTCGCAATAATTTTGCATGCATTCCCTTCCGCCGGGTGGTATCAACATCCATGCGAATAATCCGGGCCTGAGGTAATAACTGATGTAATTCTTGTTCAACTTTCTCTGTTCCGGTCCCATAATAGCGAATCTGATGACTATGGCAATTTGGACATTCACGGGGGATTGGTTCTTCATGACCACAATAGTGACATTTCATTGTCCGCGTATCCATGTGGAGCGTCAAAGAAATATCACAATTAGGACACTTTAAAACATTTCCACAATCACGACACATCATAAAGGACGAAAATCCCCGTCGATTTAGCATTAAAATACTTTGCTCGTTCTTTAGCAGGCGGTCATTTAATTCGGTTAATAGCTTCTGAGAAAAGTTACTCTCCCCGTACTTTTTAATTTCATCCCGCATATCAACCACTTCAATTGGGGGCAGTTCCTGTTTGTTTACCCGGTGAGGAAGACGCAACAAGTGATAAACGTTTTTTACTGCTCGTGCACGACTCTCCAGACTAGGAGTAGCCGAGCCGAGAACTACAGGCGCTTGATTATATTTTCCCCGCCATTTAGCTACTTCACGCGCTTGATAACGAGGTGATTCATCTTGTTTATAACTAGATTCATGTTCTTCATCAAGAATGATGAGTCCTAAATTAGTCAACGGAGCAAAAATTGCTGAACGGGCACCCACAACCACTTGCGCTTCTCCACGTTCGATTCGTCGCCATTCATCATACCGTTCCCCGTTCGATAAACTACTATGTAAAACAGCAACCTTGGAACCAAATCGTCGCCGCACACGGTTAACAATCTGGGGCGTTAATGAAATCTCAGGCACAAGCATTAAGGCTGTTTTTCCCTGTTGGAGAGCATTAGCAATCGATTGCAAGTATACCTCTGTCTTTCCACTCCCCGTAACGCCTTGTAAGAGAAAAACTTTAGGGTTATGATTGTCGATTGCTTGATTAATCTGGTTAACGGCATTTTGTTGATCATCATTGAGATGTAAGGGGGCAGCTAAATGAGCATCATCAGGAGTGCCCTGCATAGCTAAGGGTTGTCGATATACTTCAACTGATGTTTTTTCTAGCCATCCTTTTTGTTGTCCCTGATTGAAGGTGGCTGCTTTTAAACCAGCTTTATGTTCAGCATCCTTTTGCTTAACAACTTGACTGCCAATTGATTGTAAATATGAAAGAAGGCGGTTTTGAGCATGAGCATTGGCATGAAGGGATGCACGCTCATCTTCCAGTTGTTCAAAGTTAAGTAAAGAGCGAATACCAGTGACAGTTTTAGCTTTGGCCCGGTCTTCCACTTGGTATTCAATCGTTATCTTTCCTTCTTTTTGCAGTTTGAACAATTCACTTAAAATTGCTGGTTTATCTTGTACCGCTGCCATCTCTAATTCATCTCGACCATGAAAAATATCAAAGGCAACATGTTCGTCTACTTCATCTACAATTCGAATAATTCTGGTAGTCTTAGCCTTCAATAAGTTAGGCAACATCGTATATAAGCAAGAAATCCAAAAAGAATAAGTAGTATCAGCCAACCATTTGCTAAGATTCATTAATTCAGGATTAATTACTGGTTGAAGATCCATTACCGCTTGAATTGGTTTGAGTTCGCCCTCATATTGGGATGCATTATCAAGGGCAACAACGAATCCTTGAACAGTCCGTTTTCCCTTTCCAAAAGGCACAATCACTCTCACCCCGACTTGAATTTGTTTTTCAAGCTTTGGCGGAATCTGATAAGTATATGGTTGATTTGTTTGCATTGTTGGAACATCAACAACTACCTGTGCCAACTCTGGCATTTAATCACCTGACTTTAATTTTGCATTAACTAACTCAATAATCTCGTTTGCAATTTTAGCTTTAGATTGCCGAGCTAATTTAATTGGCGTTTGATCTTTTTGTAAGATGGTCACTTGATTCTGGTCACTGCCAAATGCCCCTGTTTCCCCTGCCACACTGTTTGCAATAATCATATCCGCATTTTTGCTAGCAAGTTTACGGTTAGCATTTTCTAAGAGGTCATTTGTCTCTGCTGCAAACCCGACAACATATTGACCGGTTTGCTTCATCTTCGCAATATTCTTTAAAATATCAATAGTTTCAGTAAGCGTAATGGTAAGATGCGGGTCACCATCTTTTTTCTTAATCTTATGACCAATTGTTTCAACTGGTCGATAATCAGCAACCGCAGCCGCCATAATTAAAATATCCGCCCGCGAAAAGCGTTCTTTTAAACTGGTATATAAATCTTCAGTTGTGGTTACGCGCACAACTTCAATCGCTGGTGTTTGTGGAAGGGGAACGGTAACTTGCCCGGCAATCAAGGTCACCTTAGCTCCTGCTTGGACCGCGGCGTTGGCAAGTGCAATCCCCATTTTACCAGAGGACCGGTTACCAATAAAACGAACAGGATCAATATTTTCACGGGTTCCGCCCGCAGTAACAATCACGTGCTTGCCCTTTAAAGCTTGACTGCTAGTTAAAAAGTCCTCTATATATTGGCAGATTGCTGCTGGCTCTGGTAAACGCCCGCGGCCAGCATATCCTTCAGCTAACCTCCCATTAACTGGCGGCATAATATTGACCCCGTCTTGTTTAAGTTGAGTAATATTTCGTTGAGTTGCGGGGGCCAGCCACATATGGCTATTCATTGCTGGAACTACAATTTTAGGGGCACCAGTTGCTAATAAGGTGGTAGAAACAGCATCATCAGCTAGTCCCGTTGCCATTTTAGCGATGATATCTGCTGATGCTGGTACCACCACTGCTAATTCTGACCAATCAGCTAATTCAATATGAGGAATAGGCGTTGAATGCTCATCCCATAGGTCAGTAAGAACTGGTGCTTTCGTCAAGGCAAAGGGAGTAGCAGGAGTGACTAACTTAGTAGCGGCGTCAGTCATTCCTACGCGAACCTCATGTCCCATTTTTTGTAGGCCACGCACTACTTCGATTCCCTTGTACGCAGCGATACTGCCTGTAAGATACACTGCAATTCGTGTCATTATGTCACCTCAACTTATTTTTTCTTAATTGATTATAGCATTTTTAGAAGTAAAAAAGGGGCCAGTGACAATTCTGCCCTAGTCCCTTACTTTTGTTTATCCAACTTATTTTAATCCTGTAAGTCTTCAGTCTGATCAGGATCGATCGTAACTTTTCCAGCCAAAATCTCTTCAAGGGCTTTCCCAACTGACTTACTTGAATCATAATGTTCAAGCAATGGGGCAGCTCCTGCATCTAATTCGTTGGCACGCTTACTAGCAAGCATAACTAATGAATAACGAGAATCAATATGTTTTAATAATTCATCAACTGATGGAAAAAGGATCATTTTTCGGCATCTCCTAACATTTCAAGATAACGTGGCATTACACGGGTAACACGAAGCCGTTCAGTACGAATAATGTCTTTAATCTTCTCGACTGCATTTGGTACTTCGTCATTAACTACTGCATAATCATAGTTTTGCATCATTTGAATTTCGCCAAATGCTTTATGAATTCGTTTATTAATGACTTCCATACTATCAGTTCCCCGGTGAATCAATCGTTGTTTTAATTCATCCAAATCAGGGGGGGTTAAGAAAATAAACACGCCATCTGGGCACTTAGACCGTACTTGCATTGCTCCGTTAACTTCAATCTCAAGGAAAACATCTTTTCCTGAATCTAAGGTCTCATTAACATATTTTAATGGGGTACCATAATAGTTGTCAACATACTTAGCATATTCCAACATCCCACCAGTTTGAATTTGGTGTTCAAACTCTTCTTTACTTACAAAGAAATAATCAACACCATTAACTTCTCCAGGACGTGGTTTTCGAGTTGTCATCGAAATTGAATATTGAAAATCATTATCATTTGAATCAAAGATAGCTTTCCGAACAGTTCCCTTTCCAACCCCGGAAGGACCTGAAAGGACAATTAACATTCCACGATTTGCCATTATAACGCTCCTATTTATTTAATCGTATTAATACTATAATGCACTAGATTAGTACTGAAATCAAGCACCTGAATAACAAAAAAATCATTGAGCTTTTTGCTTGCATTTCTGAATATATGTTCGTATACTATAATCAAACGAATGTTCGGAGGCGCGATTATGCAAATTGAACAAAAGTCTATTTTTAAATTTACGCCACAAATTATTAGTCATAAGCTTCGTCACCTTTTTGAAGAAGCACCTACTGACGACCAGCAAGCAGGGTTGCTTACTCCCCAACCCGCTAAACAACGACAATTATTTTTAAAACGAGCCATCAAAGATAAGATTAAAGCAACGTTTCAGCTAATGCCAATCAACAACGATGGCTATCCCGTAAACGTTACTGGCAACATCGCCCAATTAGCGAATAGCAATCGATACCTTATTACGAATCAAAATGTGAGTTATGTTGTTAACTTTGATCAAATTAGATACATTGCGAATTTATAGTATTAGATTCGATTTAAAGAGAGTCTGGAGGTTACTTTCTCAGGCTCTCTTTTTTATTTTGCCATATTAAGTAATTCCTGGGCATGCTCTTTCGTCAGTTGAGTAATCTTTTCCCCCGATAACATTCGTGCAAGTTCTTCAACCCGATCATTTTCTTTCAATGGTGTAACTCGAGTAGTTGTCCGGTCATCATGAACAGATTTCTTAATAAGAAAATGATGTTGCGCAACCGCTGCTACTTGTGGCAGGTGGGTGATACATAAGACCTGCGAATGTTGAGCAATTAAGCGAATCTTATCAGCAATTGCTTGGGCAACTCGTCCGCTCACCCCAGTATCAACCTCATCAAAAATGATACTAGTAACGCCCTCCTTTTGCGCAAAGATTGTCTTGAGAGCCAACATTACCCGTGATAATTCACCACCAGAAGCAATCTTTGCTAATGGTCCCATCGATTCTCCCGGGTTAGTCCGGATATAAAATTCAACCTGGTCAATTCCCGTCGGTGTAAACTGTTCCCGACTTT
Organism: Limosilactobacillus secundus; assembly: GCF_020784695.1. Classification (NCBI taxonomy): domain Bacteria; kingdom Bacillati; phylum Bacillota; class Bacilli; order Lactobacillales; family Lactobacillaceae; genus Limosilactobacillus; species Limosilactobacillus secundus. The sequence goes on along the minus strand of NZ_JAJGUA010000034.1, from coordinate 109,712 downwards.
GATTGGCAAAGTGAACTTCAAATTCTGCTTTTTCCATATAAAGCTCTTTAAGCTGCTGGTGAACTTTTTTACCGAGTTCATGAGCAGCTTTTTGTCTTACCTGACTCAATTTACGACCGGTTTCCCGAATCCTATTTTCGGCTTCTGATAATCGCTGCTCTAAATCACTGCTAGAATCAGCCGCGGCCTCCATTGAGTCGAGTTCTTTTTTGATCTTATCATAATACTTCAAAACATCTGCCAATGTATCGCCATACTTATGTTCAAGATCGCCGATAGTAGTTAACCGTTGTTCAATCTGAGCTAACCGTTCATCATCAAACTCAAGCATGTCTAATTGTTGACTAGCCTCATTTGCCACATCTTGAAGAGCGTAATAAGCATCATTAAGAGCCTTACTAAGATTATCATAAGCGTCATCAAATTCAGCAATTGCATTGATTGAGTCCATCACCGTGGCAACCTGATCTAAAACCGGCGCCTGCTCACCTTCATTAAAGGTCGTCACAGCTAGTTGAAGAGCGTTATTAATTTGTTGAAAGTGTTCCAATCGGTCACGTTCACTAATTAATTCATCTTCTTCATTTTCTTTTAGATTAGCTTCTGCAATTTCATTAACTTGGTACCGAAGCATGTCTAATCGCTGCGCCCATTGTTGTTCGTTTGCTTGCTTTTTATTTACAGCAGCCTTGAGTTTAGAATAAGCTCGATACTCTTCCTGATATTTTTGAAGTAATGGCTGGACCTCTTTAGCCGCAAATTGGTCGAGCATTCCTAAATGAGTCTCAGGCTGCATTAATTGCTGGTGCTCATTTTGTCCTTGAATGTCAACTAATCCCGCCCCGATTTGACGAAGCGTCGCCGTATTAATTAGTTGCCCATTGATCCGGATAATATTACGACCATTACGATGAATTTCTCGAGAGACAATTAAGATCCCATCTTCATGATCAATTCCTAGTGATTCAAGTAGTTTATCAAATTCAGGATCATCAGGAATTGCAAACTGGCCTTGAAGACTTAACTTTTCCTCTCCACGACGAATAAATTCCTGAGATCCACGACCACCAGCCAACAAACCAACTGCATCAATAATAATTGACTTTCCGGCACCAGTTTCCCCCGTTAGGACAGTCATTTGATCAGCAAAAGTTAAGGTTAAGTGCTTAATAATTGCTAAATTATCAATTGTCAATTCTTGTAACAAAAATTTTCACCTCGCCTAGTCGAGCATTGCGTTAAGCTTTTCTTCTAGTCTAATTGCCGCTTCTGGAGACATACAAACAACAAGGACATTCCCATCATCACCAATTGTTGTGAAAACCGTTGGAAAATCCATCTTGCGAATTAAAGTAGCTACTACCGGCCCATTCCCTGGATGAACTGTTAACGCTAAGAAACAATCATTGCGCTTTAGTTGTTCCAAACTGTCTTGAAGAGTTTGAGCTAACTGATTTTCATGTCCTTGACGATGATATGCCGGTAACCCATAACGATAACCCCCATTATCAGCAGGAATCTTTATCAGTTGCATTTCTTTAATGTCGCGCGAAATAGTCGCTTGAGTAACTGTCAATCCCATTTCACGCAGGCGCGCAACAAGATCTTCTTGCCGCTCAATGCTCTCATTAGTAATGATTTCCCGAATTTTTTGTTGTCGTTCTGCTTTTTTCATGGATTAAGTCACCTTTATTTATTCCTTATGATTCAAATCATCATCAGCGGCTGCAATAACCTTATCGATATTTACTTCTTCGGCAACAATCCCAGGATTTTCACTTAGGCGCAGGTGAACTAAAAATTCCATATTTCCTTGTCCCCCTTTAATTGGTGAATAGTCTAATCCAAGGATGTCGAAATGATCTTCCCGGGCAAAAGTCAGCACTTCTTCCAAAACGGCCCGGTGAACTTTATGATCATGAATGATCCCATTTTTGCCAACATGCTCTTTGCCCGCTTCGAATTGCGGCTTAATCAGCGCTACTACTTCACCACCCATTTTCAGGATCTGAGCCAAAGGTGGCAAGATCAAACGAAGGGAAATAAACGAAACATCAATCGAAGCAAATTCTGGTTGACCACTGGTAAAATCTGCTAACTTGCTGTAACGAAAATTGGTCTGCTCCATAACAACTACCCGGGGATCCTCCCGTAATTGCCAAACTAACTGATTAGTTCCGACATCAAGAGCGTAACTTAACTTCGCCCCGTTTTGTAACATTACATCAGTAAAGCCACCAGTTGATGAACCAATGTCTAAAACCGTCTTATCCTTAACTGAAATATCAAAAACCTTTAATGCCTTCGCTAACTTCAAGCCGCCCCGACTAACGTATGGCATTTTATGACCTTTCATGTGAAGGGTTGTAGTAATCGGAATCTTTTGTCCCGGTTTATCTAATCGTTCATTATTTTTGCCAAGAATTTCTCCTGCCATCACTGCCCGCTTTGCTTGTTCGCGAGAGTCAAACAGCCCTTGTTGGACTAACAATACATCTACACGTTCTTTTTTCATAATCCCTTTCCTTATTTAAAATATGCTAAAAAGTCATCATAACCAGCAAATGACTTACCAGTAAGCTTTTCAAGATTCTTTTGATTTTGGCTAGCAGCCGTTAAAGCTATCTGTAACTGCTCCTTTGCGCCATCTACACCGAGCAATCCTGGATAAGTATTTTTTTGCTCATCAGCATCTTTATGAACGGCTTTTCCCATCTCTTCAGTAGTACTGAGAACATCCATTAAATCATCATAGATCTGAAATGCTAACCCGTAATTTTCACCAAATGCTGCTAGCTCTTGTTTGATTTCAGCAGATTGATCCACCATAATCCCACCTGCTAAAACAGCATAGCGAATCAATTCCCCCGTTTTTTGACGGTGCAAGTATCTCAACTGGTTTAGATTTAAATGTTGGTGCTCGCCTTCAATATCCCGCGCCTGACCAGCAACCATTCCAGATGGTCCCGCGGCTTTTGCAAGTTCAAAGGTCAATTGACTTCGAATATCAGCTGGAAGGTGGTTATCAGTAACCCACTGAAAGGTTAACGTCAATAATCCATCCCCTGCCAAAGTTGCCATTCCTGCCCCAAATTTACAGTGATTAGTTGGTTTTCCGCGGCGTAGATCATCATTATCCATCGCTGGCAGGTCATCGTGGATCAATGAATATGTATGGAGCAATTCCAATGCAGAAGCTGCGCGTAACATATCATCGTTAAGCGTGCCCCCTAACATCTCGATTGTTGCAAGCGTCAATGCTGGACGCAGCCGTTTGCCCCCAGCCATTAGGGAATAGTTCATGGCATCCCTTAAAGTTGCCTGATCAACATCTGCGGCCAGTGACTTGCTGAGATAGTTTTCAATCTGTTCTTTTAAAATCGGCAATGGTGTACTCATCTTTTTCTGCTCCGTTGCTTATTGTTCATCAGCGCTACCAAATCCACGGTTACCACCGCCATTATTGCTTGGGTCATCGGTTTGTTTTTCGTAGACTTTTTCATCACCATTATCGTCAATTAAGTGACCAAGCGTTTTTTCAGCATTTGTTAGCTTCGTTTGTAATTCCTTAGAAAGCTTGATTCCTTCTTGAAACTGTTGAAGGGCTTCTTCTAGTGGCACATTTCCCTGTTCAAGGTGATTAACGATCTGTTGTAATTGTGCTAATTGTTCTTCAAATGTCGGTTTTGCTGTTGCCATCTTAGTGCTCCTTTACCTTTTTTATTTCTGCTTGAACTTCCCCGTCATCAAAATGCAGGTGAACATTTTGCCCAACCGTTAATTGACTGGCATGATTAACAACCTTTTCATCACTCGTTACATATGTATACCCCCGACTCATAATTTTAAGGGGACTCAGTGAATCTAATTGTTTAATAAGAGTCGTCACTTGTTGTTTCTTTTCATTTTGGTTGGCAAGGGAGGCTGTAACTAATTGTTTTTGCGACTGATTAACTAACTGTTCTTGTTGTTGAACCCGGTGCAGTGGAGAAGCCGCCGTTAAACGCCCGCTTAATCTTTCCACGTTCATCTGCATCTCTCGCATTTTATTTTGCGCTGCTTGACCTAACTGTTGAGTTAGTTGGTCAACCTTTTGCGCATAATTTTCGTACAGTCTTTCCGGTTGCTGAAAAATATAGCTTTGCAACTGTTTATTCAATTGTTGTCGGTCAAAATTAATTTTGGTTCGCATCGTATTTAATAAACGATTCTGGTTCTCTTTAAGCGTCAGTAACACATCGTTTAATTTTACCGGCGTTGCTAATTCAGCAGCGGCAGTTGGAGTAGCTGCGCGTTGATCGGCAACAAGGTCGGCAATTGTTGTATCTGTTTCGTGACCAACAGATGAAATCACCGGAATCTTACTATTGGCAATCGCACGGGCCACCACTTCTTCATTAAAAGGCCATAAGTCTTCCATTGATCCCCCACCACGACCGATAATAAGAGTATCAAAGTCTCCGCGGTCATTGGCACGGTTGATTTGCCTAGCAATATCAGCGGCTGCCTTATCCCCTTGGACAACAGTGGGATATAAAACAACTTGAGCAATTGGATAGCGTCGCCGAACAGTCGTATTAATATCCCGGATAACCGCCCCATCAATACTAGTAACAACTGCAATTCGTTTCGGAAACATTGGAATCTGTTTTTTAGGTAAATTAAATAGGCCTTCAGCACTCAATTTCTTTTTTAGTTGCTCAAAAGCTAAGTATAAAGATCCGAGACCATCTGGCTCCATTCGGTCAATATAAATCTGGTAGCGACCACTTTTTTCATACAAACTTACATGACCGACTACACAAACCTTCATCCCCTGTTCAGGAGTAAATTTAATTTTCCGGAATTGATGCTCAAACATTACAGCATCAATCACGGCATTATCGTCTTTTAAGCTAAAATACTGATGCTTTTGCCGTAACCGAAAATTAGAAAGCTCGCCCGTTAAATAAACCGTATGGAGGTATGGATCCCGGTCAAACTTCATTTTCAAATACTTAGTTAATTCACTAACTGTTAAATACTGGCTTCTATCCATGATGCCTCCACTGCGCTAAATCAACTGTTTGTTCCATCAAAGTTGCAATTGTCATTGGTCCTACGCCACCTGGAACAGGAGTGATTGCCTGAGCTTTTGTCTTTACCGCTTCAAAGTCAACATCCCCCGTCAATTTACCATTGCTTAAACGATTAATTCCCACATCGATTACTACTGCTCCCGGTTTTACATCTGTCGCCTTGATAAGGTTAGGCACACCAGTAGCAACAATTAAAATATCCGCTGTTTGCGTTAAAGCAGAAAGGTCGCTAGTATTTCTGCCAGCCATCGTTACAGTTGCGTTGGCATTATTTAAAAGAGCTAAAAGCGGTTTACCAACTAAAATACTCCGGCCAACAATGACCGCATTTTTTCCTTGTAAATCAATATTATATTCTGCTAACATCCGCATGATCCCACGAGGTGTACAAGCCACAGGATAATTACCATGCTGGTTAGCAAATAATTTCCCTAAGTTTCCAGGATTAAGACCGTCAACGTCCTTCGCTGGCAATATCGCATTGGTAATTACTTCTGGATCTAATTGAGGAGGAAGGGGTTGCTGCACAAGAATGGCATCAATTGTGTCATCATTATTTAATTTTTCAATTTCAGCAAGCAGCTCATCTTGGCTAACATCAGCAGGAAATTTCTTTAAAACTGAATTGATTCCTAACTTAGTAGCCTTATTATGTTTATTTCGGGTATAAATTAAGCTCGCTGCATCATCACCAGCAATCACGACTGCAATTCCCGGGATTATATTTTGTTCTTCTTTTAACTGTGCTACCAGTTTCTGGGTCTGGGCATTGATTTTTTTAGCAAGGGCCTTGCCATCAATAATTGTCGTCACAGTGATTCCTCCTCGTTAAATTTCCATTTTATATTCTACCATAATAATATTACGCTTAAGTAAAAAAGGAGTGGAATCAGAAGTTTATCACTTCATTTTTCCACCCCATAACTATTGTTACCAGTAATATTAGTTATTTGCGTTGACTTGTTTTTCAAATTTACCAAGGGCTCCATTGATAAATTTACGTGATTTATCACTGCTGAATGTTTTCGTAAGTTCTAGCGCTTCGTTAATTGCTACTACTGTTGGAACATTTTCAGCATATTGAATTTCAAATAAAGCAAGTCGTAAAATCACTAAATCCGGCTTTGCTAAACGATTGATGGTCCATCCGCTTGCGAGAAGACCATTGATTTGTTCATCAAGCTGATCTTGATGTTCCCGCACCCCATTTACCAAAGTCAATAAATAAGGGGGAATTTGCTTTTTATCATGATGAGGAATTGCTTCATACACAGTTTGAATATCAGCTTCAGGATCTGATTGCAAAGCAAAGAGAACTTGGAAAGCCTCCTCACGAATCATATGTCGGTTCAAACTCATTTTATTCACCAGCCTCGTCATTAAGATGTTCGCCAAACAAGTTATTAGGGTCTACTTGTTGGTCTTCTTTAGATGTTACAATTCCCTTAATATGTACATTAACTTCTTTTACTTTTAGGTCAGTCATTAATGTAATTTGTTGTTTAACCTTATCTTGAATCATTGCCGCTACTTTTGGAACAGAGACACCATATTCAACATAAACATCCACATCAAGTGATAATTTTTCATCATTGCTGGAAAGCTTTACTCCACGCCGGCGATCAGAGCGTCCCAAAAGTTCACTTACGCTATTTGCAAATGAACCATACATCTTTGAAACACCATCGATTTCACTTGCGGCAATCCCCGCAATAATTTCTAAAACTCGTGGCGAAATTTGAATTGTCCCAAGTGACTTGTCTTCACTACTTAAAACAATCTTTGATTCTTCAGCCATCGTCAGCCCTCCAATTTATTTCTTCTCTTAATTATAGTAATCATTTCTATTCTGCACTATGTTCGCACAAATTGCAACAACTTGGTCAATTAGGAACGTAGCGATAATTTAGAAATTAACCGCGAATTATGATTATACCAATCATGAACAACTAAATCGAGACTAGATGTGGTAAATTGCCCGAAATTAATTGATTTAAATTCTTCTAACGTCTTCAAGAAACGGTCTGCCTGTTGAAAAGGATTAGTATACCGGACAACCGTTATATATCCTGAAATTGTTGGATATCGTTCTTTTAGTAATAAATCATGTAACGGTAGTTCTTTTCTAAGTGCATGCCGTAAAGTTGATAATTCTGCTGAATAATACCCTTTCACAAGAAGTGCTCCTGAACTAGTGATCATTCCTGCTAAATGCCAGTGAATCGGCCCAATTTGTGAAATAATTTCTCCTACTGCATTTTTATATTTTTCCTCTTCAAATGCCGAAAGGGAAAAATCAGAGCTGGCTGCAATAAGGTCAATAATCGTAATATGCAAGTCAGCCGGAGGATAGAAGTATTGCTTAGGTTCAATCGCAGCCAATTTTTGCAAGCAAAACATAATATTCCGGCTAGCATGCGCAGGAAGTGAGGCAGTAAGCGTCAGTCCTCGCCGCATATCTTTATCAAAATTTCTTAAGTTACTATCTAACTGTTCTTGATGATTTTTAATTGCCGAAATCCCTTGTTGATTAATATTATTATACAGAGTAGCAAGTTGCATATTATTTTCCCGCGATTATCAGGTCAGTGGGTGCCTTTGTCAGTACCTCAACTCCACCATGAGTAACCAAGATATCATCTTCTATCCGGACCCCGCCAATTTCCGGAATATAGATACCAGGTTCAACAGTGATAACTTCATTGTTTCGCAATTTAATATTTTGAGCAGCAGGACCATAGCTAGCAGGTAATTCGTGAACCGATAAACCTATTCCATGCCCCATTCCATGGTTGAATTCATCTCCATAACCTGCTGTTTCGATTATTTGTCGTCCTGCAAAGTCGAGTTGATCTCCTCGTTGGCCAACATGAGCAGCTTGGATTACAGCTTCACGGGCCTCATTGACAATTTGGTAAACATCACGTAATTCTGGATCAATTGAACCAACGGCAAAGGTTCTGGTTATATCTGCCGTATAGCCATTAAGGTAGTAGCCGAAGTCAACAGTAACAATATCCCCGTCTTCAATCACTTTTTTTGAAGCGGTAGCATGCGGTTTGGCCGCATTTTTACCACTAGCAATAATTGTTGGAAAAGAGGCCCCACTTGCCCCATGTTCCTTCATCCAAAAATCAAGCAAGTTCACAACATGGCGCTCGGTCATCCCAGCGTGAACATTTTCTAAAAGGTACTGGTATCCTGCTGAATGTAAGTCTGCAGAAGCACGCAAGGCATTTACTTCATCACTATCTTTAATCATTCGCATCCGCTCAATTTGTTGGTGGAAAGGAACAAGATCTGTCGCCATCTGCTCATCAAGCATATCAAATAAGGCATAAGTAACTGTATCTTCATATCCAAGGACGGTCACTTTCATCCCCTGACATATTTTATTAAGCGAACCGTAATAGTCACGGGTAATCATTCCCACAACCTCATCGTTTTCAAATTCTTCTAATGCAAGTTGGTACCGGTCATCAGTAATAAGAATCGCATTATCTTTTGTTACTAAGAGGCATCCATCGCCTTCCATAAGGTTAAAACCAGTAAGGTAATAAATGTTTTTTTCATCCGTTACCAAAAATGCATCGATATATAATTTTTCAAATTTCTTCTGTAGACGTTTAATTCTAGACATAGCACATTTCCTTTAATACTGTCGGTTAGAGTAATCACGAGGGCCAAAGATAGCTGTCCCAACCCGCACACAGGTTGATCCTTCTTCTACCGCTATCTCATAATCATGGGTCATCCCCATACTAAGAACATCCAATTTTAATTGATCATTTTGGTTGTTCATTTCATCGCGCAATTCACGTAGTCGGCGAAAAATCGGCCGTGTTTTTTCTGGGTCATCATAATAGGGAGCACTAGTCATTAATCCCCGCAACTTTACATGTGACAATTGAAGACTGGCCTCAGCTAATTCCATGCAATCTTGCAAAGTTGGCTTAACCCCAAATTTACTCTCTTCTTCTCCAACATTAACTTCAATTAGAATTGGAATTATTCGATCGTGCTTTTTCCCTTCTTTTTCGATCGTATTCATTAGCTTAAGGGAGTCAACCGATTGAATCATTGTAACGTAATCAGCAATGTATTTAACCTTATTACGTTGAAGGTGGCCAATCATATACCAGTTAATGTCTGCTGGTAATTCATCATGTTTTTTAGCTAATTCTTGAACGTAATTTTCACCAAAATTATTCCATCCTGCTTTGTAAAGCTCTGCAATATCGGCTGCTGGATGATTTTTGCTAACTGGTAACAGTTGAACGTCTTGAGGATCTCGACCACTGCGCTTACATGCAGCAATAATCTTTCCCTGAACTTCTTTAGCTTTATCAACAATCGTCATTAAACCTTATGCTCCCTTCAATTGTGGGTTAATTATATTCTTACATTATAGATTAACACATAACGAAAAATTATTTTAAAAAATAAAAAGACTACTATTTCATGTAGAAAAGCAGTCTTTTTATAATTATTCAGCGATTGGGTAAACTGATACCTTACGCTTACTGCGGCCCATGCGTTCAAATTTAACAACACCAGCTACCTTAGCGTATAATGTATCGTCTCCACCACGACCCACGTTTTCACCTGGGTTGATGTGAGTACCACGTTGACGGTAGATGATTGATCCAGCAGTTACGATTGAACCATCAGCAGCCTTAGTACCAAGACGACGACCAGCTGAGTTCCGACCGTTAGCAGTGGAACCACCCCCCTTGTGGTGGGAGAAGAATTGCAAATCCATAATCATAGTTGTTCACCTCCAGCAATGAACTTTAATCAAACATTTTTACTTCAATGTTTTGTGGATAGCTTTCTTGGATATCACATAATCCATTTAAAAAAGTTTTAAGAAGGATCTGACTATCATGACCAAGATCTAATCCTGTAACTTCAAGAAAACCACCATTATCATTATCTCGTTTAAGGTGAGGCTTTGTATGAACAACTTGTTCAAGCCCATTCACCGTTGAAATAGATAATGCAGAAACTGCGGCACAAACAAGATCCTGCCCATATGGACCAGAGTCAGCATGCCCAGTCATTTTAAAAGAAGTGATCCGCTGATTCGAATCTAAAGTAAACTGTGCTCGAATCATGATCTCACCTCCACATTAAGCATTGATCTTGTTGATAGTAACCTTAGTGTAAGGTTGACGGTGACCTTGCTTAGTGTGAGTGTGCTTCTTAGGCTTGTACTTAAAGGTAACAACCTTCTTTTCCTTACCTTGCTTGTCAACAGTACCTTCAACAGAAGCACCGTCAACTACAGGAGTACCGATCTTAGTGTCGTCTCCACCGACAAAGATAACTTGATCGAAAGTTACCTTGTCACCTTCCTTAGCATCAAGCTTTTCAACATAGATAGAAGCACCTTCTTCTACCTTGTATTGCTTACCACCAGTAACGATAATTGCGTACATACTTTGTGCACCTCCTTAATATCTCAGACTCGCCGTACTAAGCAGCTAAATAAGCTTTAGACTTAATAACGTGCGGTTGTAGTTGTTGGTTCACAAATACAACGTTTGTATAATATCAAATATTATTTTCTTCGTCAACCGTAATCTCCACTTTTGTAACAAAAAAGAGACTCTGAAAAGATAATTTTTCAAAGCCTCTTTATCTATAGTAGCTATTAAATCTTTTCTAATGTTCCTTCTAATTCACCATCAAAAAAATTAACCAAAGAAACATTCTCGCTACTAAACTGATCCAACATTTTTGCCACGCTTTGTGTCATGTAACGCGGAGTATAAATCATGCCATCTTCTAGCCATCGACTTATCAAGCCAAGAAATGCTGAATCAATAAAGGAAATCTGCAAATTAAGCGGGACCTTCAACTGTTGGTTCTTATTCACTTGCTCATTAAAGTGAGTCATCTCATTTGCTAACCGATTGTAAAGTTGTTCATAAAAGAAGTTATTCTTTTCATTATTTAATAGAACATCAAAAATATCGGCGTTATTTTCGATATACTGAAACGCTTTGCGGAGTGAAAACACCTTTACCGTCCGTTCTTTCGAAAAATTACTATCGATCATTACTTGGTTGAAGAAATCGTCAATAATCTCTTGGATTGCTGACTGAATAAAATCTTGTTTATCCTTATAGTGAAGATAGAAAGTTCCTCGGGTGATGTTGGCAGTTTCAGTAATCTTTTGGACGCTAATATCTTCAAGCTTTTCACGTCTCATCAGATATACAAGAGCTTTGCGCAGACTATTACGTGTTTTAATTACACGTGGGTCTGTCTTATTAGCAGCCATTTAATCATCATCCTTCCATCATACAGCTTAAGTCCTTTCTACTTTCGTACTTCTACTATTTTAAAGTATAGTTATCATGAAAGCGGTTTGTCAACGAAAGCGCAACTTTTATCTTAATAAAATAATTATATTAGATTATTACCATTGACAACTTTGTAGTGAAAATTATATACTTAAATCTGTTTGGAGCGGTAGCTCAACTGGATAGAGCATCGGTCTTCTAAACCGAGGGTTGCGAGTTCAAGTCTCGCCCGCTCCATATAAACGGTATTTATAAAAAGAGGATAGGGAAACGTTTTTGTTTCCTATCCTCTTTTTCAGTTACTCTCATTGTAAACTTACAGAGAATTTTCTAATTTTTCATTTTCATTTTTTAAGTATTTCTTAAATGCACTCGCATATGTTACAATTTTGTTGCAAAAATAAATGTTTTTCATAATAATGAATATAGAGATTGCTTTTTGAGGTGATTATTATGCTACCATTTTTTATTATTGTTTTAATTTTGGTTGCGTCGGTAATTGGTGAATTTATGTTTGGCAGTCTTAGTAACCAAGAAACTGGAAAACATAGTGCAACTACCAATCGCTTACGAGATCGAAAAGCTTAATCTTATATTCCGTTCAACACAAGAGGCCGAGGGTTTTCCTCGGCCTCTTGCTTTTTTATTCTAATGTTGGTTAATCATTGCTTGGTAAGCATCGGAAATTTGATCAGGTGTTAACTTCCAATCACTAATGCCCATTTTTAGCAAAAGATGCCAAGCATGCCTAAAGCTTTCCTGTTGATGATTAAAATAGGCATCACTCAAGAAGTGTTTAATTGCTAGATACGATTTATTAAGGTCTGCTAACTTTGTAGAGCTTTTCGCATTCGTAATTCGTTGCCAGGCTTGATCATCTAGCACAACCAGATGCGTCCATTGCATCTTTGCACTATACAATAAAAGTAGAGCTACCGATTCAACATACGATTTTAGCAAATCTTCTCTGTCTACTTCTCTAGGATTAATTACCTTATACCACCCTGCTGCTTCAGCCATATTTGATAAAGAAATATCAAGGTCAACAAAAATTGTTTGCTTTCTAGCTTCCGGCCCAATCATTAATTCCTTTTCATCATCAATTTTTAATTCTAAATCGATAATTTGGTGAAGCATTTTAGTAATATCTAACATTGCTGTGCCTCCACAATAAAATCTGTTGCTTATTCTTCCTCATTAGGAGTTGAATCTTCTGATGGTTCAGTAGAAGAAGTAGAAGATACTTCATCTAATGATTCATCTTCTGCTACCTCTGTTGTCGCTGGTGGTTCTTCATCAACAATCTCCATATGATCTGTTCTCACGGCCAGGGCAGAACGGTTGGCTAAATACCACTCGCGAACTAGGTCATAGTGAAGCAATACATCAAAGAATGAAATTTGCTCATCCGAATCTTTAACCAAGAAAGCCCACTCTTGACTATAATCGTCCGGGTCAAAAGCAATGTCAAGTTTTGTACCCTGATCTAATAGTAATTCAGCTCCATTATTCCGTGGCAAATTCATCAACATGTAATCTTCATCAGCCGTAGCAACAAATAAACGATCAATTACTGTCAGTGGGAGTTCAGGCTTATTCAACATAAAGCGGCGATCATTTGCAGTTGCTAAAATACCTAGATCAATCGTGAAATCAAGATCTTTTTGCAAGTATTTAGCAAAATCAATCAGAGGTTTAACCGCATCACGTAATTCAAGATCAGTATGCTGTTTAAGCGCATAAACGATAAAATAATTTACTAATGCGCGATTATTAAATTGCATTAATTTATCTTCTAAACTCAGGTAGAAAAGTGGTTCGTGCTGACTTTGCTCTGTAAAAGCCGCTTCTCCTCGACTATCAACTTCAAATTTAAAAACAGCTTCACTCCCAATAGCCGCAACAGTCGCTTCAAATTCATGATTTAATTCATTTTCTGCAACGTTAACAGCTGTATCACCATGCATTTTTAATAGGCGATCCATAAAAATCAGATAATAGTCAGCCGCTTTATAATGTGGTGGAAAATCAATAAATGCATTCGCCAAGTCCATTTTTGCTAGTTTATTAGTAGCTGATAATAAATTCTTAGCATCCTTGGTCTGAGCTAACTGGTCTAAGAGGTCAACATACCTTTGTCCAAGACTTAAGACATCTTTAAATGAATCAGAAAGAGCCTGGACTCGTTCACTAGGAGAAGTCACGATTCGATTATTGCTCATCGTCGTCCACCTGCTTTCCTTCTGATTCATTTAAACTAGCTAAATAATTAGCATATAAATTGCGATTAGCTAATTCAAAATCTTCAAAGCTGCCAAAAGTATCGATAATACTCTTTTGTTCATAGCTTAAAATCGTATTTTCTTTTGATAAGGATAGGACAACACGTTCATTATCCTTAATAGTTTGGGCTGCATTACGAGCTTCTTCTTCTTGGTCCTCTAACTTTTGTAGTTGTTCAACCAGTTCTTGACGACTTTCCTTGTTACGACTTGATTCCCAAATCCCAGATCGTGAACTAATTTCTTTTAATTGTTCTTGAAGAGCTTCTTTACGTTCCTCGCGTTCTCGTTGATGATCAATCAAATCTTGGAGGCGATCATTTTCACTAGAAATTTTACTAATCCGGTCACTATTGTAACGTTTATTGTCACGTGCCATTTCAAACGCTGTCCGTAATTTATTATATTCTGTTTGGTCAAAAGAAAAGCGGACATTTAAAACGTCTAGCTCACCAAATTGACGCCGATCCCACCAGTTACCAAAATAAATCCGATAGTGGCCAGTTTGGTATTCTTCATAATAAAAGAACGGATAGGTTTTGCCCAAATATTTAATTAAGTTTTCACTAAGGTAATTACTTAATTGATCGGCTAAATCATCGACTAGGTTCATTACACCTTTATCATTTGGTTGTTGTTCTCGATGTTCAATCTCTTTAGCATAGCGCTGGTTATCTAATAATTGGTAGATTTCCCGATCGCGATGGTTTGAAATTGCATCATTAAAGCGTCGCAAATACTTTATCTTTGTAATAATTTGTTGATTGATGACTTGAGTAACATCAAGTGAATCACTATTAGTTTTTACACTCGCCATAAACATGCTCCTTGTCTAAATAACTACCTATTATAATAAATAACTTTACTACCTTTTTTCCACTCTTTTTAAATTTTTTTCAAAAACTTTATATTTTTAGCACGGTTCTAGTTTTTCAAAGGCAAAAATAAAAGACCTTTCGTTAATGAAAAGCCTTTATTTTATCCCCTTATCCAAATACTTAAATATCAATGAACTCCTAATGATAATTTAGCAAAGCGGCTCATCCGATCAATCGTCCAAGCAGGTTCCCAGATAAATTCCACATCAACATTTTTTACCTCCGGAACTTCTTTTACTGCTTTAATCACCATATCAGCCAATACATTTGTTAATGGGCATCCCATTGTCGTTAGCGTCATTTCAATCAAACATATTCCATCATTATCGAGATCAATTGTATAAACGAGTCCTAAATTAACAATATCGATATGAAGTTCAGGATCAATAACTGTTGCTAATCGTTGAACAATATCGTCCTTAATTGATTGTTTGTCTCTCATAATTAATTGTTTTTCCAATACCGATCAATAAACTGTTGACGTCCGCCCGCTTCTTCTAGAGCAAAACGTTGCGGATCTTTCTTATAAAAGTCCTGATGATAGTCTTCTGCGAGATAGAAAGGTTGTGCATCCTCAATTGTAGTTACAATCTTTGCATCGCCAAAACGGCCGCTTTCCTGTAAAGCCTTTTTCGATTCCTCTGCAATTTTACGCTGCTCATCATTTTTAACGAAAATTACAGGACGATAATTATCTCCCCGATCCTGGAATTGACCACTTGCATCAGTCGGATCAGTTTGGTGCCAATAAATCTCTACTAAGTCTTTGTATGAAATTTTATCAGGATCAAAAGTAATCTTTACTGCTTCTGTATGGCCTGTTGTTCCAGAACATACCTGCTCATAGGTTGGATTGACAACATGGCCACCAGTGTAACCCGATTCAACTTTCTCAATTCCCGGATAAGTATCAAACGGCTGGACCATGCACCAAAAGCAACCACCTGCAAATATCGCTGTGTCTAAACTCATATATATCAACCTTTCTTTAAGTCTATAAAGGGATTAAGGCATTTGCATTTAATTTAATTTTCCGAGAAAATATCGAGAAAATCCGAGAAAATTAATTAATGTTGCCCCCTCAATGCCCCCTGTACAAATCAACGGTACCTCAGTTAAGAGATACCGTTTTATTTTAAACCACTTATTAATTTGCATTATAACACAAAAAAGCCCTAGCGGTTATTGCATAATCAGCAACAATCACTAGGACTAATCTTTATTCAAATTTACCGTAAGCTTCATTAGTGTTAGCGTCGCGGACGGCAACGTAACCATATTGACCATTGCCGCGTGGCTGACGAGCATAAACAAATCCGTTTGTTCGTGCCCAGGCATCGTATTTAACGACATCCCCAGCATTTAGTACGGTAATTACGGTGCTTGATGGCGTAGCTCCCCAACGTAAGTGAAGTTGGTTACCATCTTCAACAGTAAATTTACCATTTTCAGCGTGCCAAATAACGCCAAGTGAATCTTTCCAAGTCGTTTGGATTGGAGCATTAACTACTTTGTTATCAATTGGCTTTACTTCCGGCTGAGCAGTGTGAGTAATACCACTGTCACCTTTAGCAAGTGCCATCCAACCATTAGCATCAAGATAGAAGATTGAACGGTCTTTAGTGTTACCAGTAAATTGCCAACCAGTAAGATTCTTCCAAGGAGCAAATCCATAGCTTAATAAGAATGGCGGAATATCCCATGAGTTGTTATACCAAGGATAGCCGGCACCCCATAAGCCACATGTATTCGCACAATTTGCAACTTGGTAGACTGCCGAGAATTGAACATAAATAATCGGCCATACTCCAGTTAAGCGGTGGACTTCATCAACAAATCGCCGTGACCAGTTTGTATCGCCCCAAGCAGCATTTTGTCCTTTCTCCCAGTCTAAGCCAAGAATTGCCTCTCCAACGTACCCTTTAACGTTGTTATAAAAATATTGAGCTTCTGCAACTGGGTCGCCACCTGCAGCATAGTGATATACACCTAGCAATTTACCATTGCGTTTGGCTGTTTGATAATCAATATCAGCAAACGGGTTAATGTATCCAGTCCCTTGGGTTGCTTTAACAATTACTGCATCAGCATCGGTTGCCTGTGCATAAGAGCGAGGAGAACCAGAATAAACGTCTACTACTTTTAATGTCATAAGCTTTGCCTCCTATAGGGTGCCAACTGGTTGAGTATTATTAACATTGTCTACTTTCTTTGTTTCAGTAGATTGTGTAGGTTTCTTATCTGGGTCAATTGTTGGCGTTAGTGTTGATAGTTCATAAGCGGACTGAACTGCTGCTTGAACTTGTTTCATATCTACATGCAGACCCTTGTTAGCAAGGTATGCTTGTACTTGAGTAACGGCTTCAACAAACTTAGCTTGACCAGTCATGTCCTTGCCGACAAGTGAATCAACCACTGTCACGGATACTCGTTGAAGCAACGTCCACAATTCCTTTTGCTGAACGGTTTTAGCGTGCTTGATCTTGCTTTCAACAAATGGCTTGCCAACCGCAAAGCCAAAATAAAAGAGCCACGCAAGGAGCCCTGAATTAAAAATTAAATTAATAGTGGTGTTTAGTGTGTTCATGTTGTTCCTCCTTGTATTGATCACTTAACTTATAGATATATTTCTTTAACCATTCGGGCACTGGTAAGCCCATTTGCCCCCAATTTTCGACAATTGAGACAGCATAGAACATAATATAGAAGCCTATAAATGTATCAGCTGCATTTTTCATTCCGTTTAATTCAAGCATTGGATAGAGTGTTAATATGACTAACAATAGAATCCCGTGCTTAATCAATCCCGCTGTTCCTTTACTTGAAGTTGTATGATGAGTAATAACGCTTTTTGCAAAGCCTGTTACAATATCAATGATGACTACCCAAACAAACAGCCAAATTATTTGATTGTCTTCCATTCCTTGAAAATGCTGGAAATATAATTGATGATATGGTGGCACTGGTGCCACCGCTAGTAAGTGCATTAGTGCTATTCCTCCCATATAAAGCCGCCCATAATAAAAGCCCCGCTCGTTTGAGTGAGGCTTATTTATGTATTGTGTATTTCTATGACGACTAGATTTGATACTATGCAGGTTGCGGTTCGGTTGCTGTGTCATAGTCTTGACCGGTGATTTGTTTGTACTCGTCTTTTGTAATCATATTTGCCATTACAAACGTTTTAACATTATCAATGTGTGTACCAACCGGCTTGATATGACTGTTGAACTAAAGCAAACATTAATTAGCCTCCTTAACTTTCATTTGTGCAATTTGTAACGCTAATTTGGAATTTAATTCCTGCTGGCTCGCTTGAAATTGTGCCTGTTGTAACGCCAACTGGGCAATCATTTTCTGCTCCGGATTAGCAACTGGCTTAGGGGCCTCTGGAATAATTCTCTTTTCGTTTGTTAATGCAGGAATGCTATGCATATAAGCCGTTTCGCTGTAATCGTGCCATGTAGTCCCATCAAAATTTGAACGATTTGTTGGCGTAAAATCAGGCGCAATTGTAGTTTCGTGCAGCTCTAACTTATAACCATCGGCAACCTGCTTTGTACCTTTATAGAAGCCGTTTTCATCAAACAGATAAACAATCATTAATAATTCCTCCTAACTAAGAACCGGATAGTTAAATGTTCCATGTAAAGTAATCGGCTTCGTTTTATCAAGTCCTTCTTGGTATGAATAAGTACTATCTTCAACCACCAAATTACCCGCATTATTAAGCAACGTATCTAAAGTAAACCAGTGTCCGTTGTTTTTAATGATGAAGGTGTTGTAGTAACCAGCTGAATTAAGATGAGGTTGTGGTAATCCAGAGAGTATTATATCTTCCCATCTAATATCAGCATTACTACGAGTAGCACTAATCGTAACTGTTACATGATTACCAGTTCGTACAACATTAGTTGCTGCCATCGTATCGCTCAATTTATTGTCGACCCAATTTTGACCGAAAGAAAAGCTTGGATAATCTTGATAATCATATTTTGTAATTGTTAAATCTTGTCCGCCAAAATCAGACAACTTCTTAAATTCTTGATTAAAGAGTGGCCGAAAATAATTATCACGGTTTGTATATTCAATCACAGCAGTGACGCTTGATTTCAACAAATTAGTAATAACAAGTATGGTCCATTTTTGATCGTAACTTCTAAGAATATGCGGATCAAAAATGTTATCTCCTGCAATCAAACGCACATCAAAGCCAACACCAGTATTACCAATTAGATAGACTCCCGTTGCCATTCTATCGTTTGTATATGTTGAAAATGTAATTTTAAATTCTGCCGCTTGAATAAAAGGCAGTCTAATAATCGGTGTATATAAACTTGTGTCAGTGAAAATACTGGTAGTTACTCTTATTTTCATTAGATTACCCCTTTCTTATAAGCTCGAAGATATTCTTTGCCGGCATCTGATTGTAGAAGATCAGCATAAAACCATAACCAGACACCATCAAACAATTTAATCGTCTCTGATTGCATTAATCCTCGTAAGTAAAGGTAAGAAACCTTACCAGTGGGATCATCATAAACTGAACTAAAGTTCCAATTCCAAGTTTCGTCAAAGGCTGCCCAATTATTTTTAATCCCAAATTCTGACATAATTAAAGGCTTTTTGGGATAGAGAGAATGCACATAGAGGGCCATATTATAGAAGTTAACATCAATTCCTGTTGAAATATCAGTTAAAGTCGTTTCACGGTTTTTATCAGAAATTCTTGCATAGGAATTAATTAAAATTGAATCAACTATCTCTTGAACGTGCGGATCAGCAGACACAAAGTCTTGAAGCGATTGAAAACTAATATTAACCTTAAAAGTAGCACTGACAAGGTCTTGTAACACATTCCGAACATTACCAGAATATGGACTAGTTGCACCGTATAAGTCGCCACGCTCATTGAAAAGAATTAGCGGCACTCCTGCTTCTGGCAATGCACTAGTCACCTTATCAACATTAGCCTTATAAGCTGCAAAGAACTCGCTTACCCCATAAGACTTAATGTCATCAATCGATGTTTCGCAATGAAATTTATAACCGGCAATGGATAACCCTTTTGATTTAGCATAAGCGATTGCTTGCTTGAATGTATCTAGATTTTCCAAAACAACAAGTTTTCCGCCAGTAATGTATTGACGGAAAATTAATGTTACCCCATCAACCAGCGGTGCCATTTGGTCAATCTCGTTCTTTATTGAATCTAAGGTCGAAGTATAGACTCCACCTGAATGAGACAAATCAAGGTTTGACCAATAACCGTTATAAACTATTTGCTTGCGGATATTAGTAGTTGCTAAGCCATAAGATTTAATTTCTGCAATTGCTGCATCAACTTTTTGATTAACTGAATTTGTTAATTGGTCAGAAAGACTTTGTTTAAACGCATCTGCTTCCTGCTCGGTGAATATATGATTATCTTTAATTTTTGCTGATAGATTATCAATACCTTGCTGTGCCTCTTGAAGACCACTTCTAACATCGGCTCCTAATTTTAAAAGCTGATCAGCAGCATCGTTAAGACGCTTAGCTGCTTCTTCATATAATGTTTGAGTATCAGCCTTAAATTTCTTTTCTCCATCAAGTAATTGATTGAGAATATCATTAAATGGACTAATGTAATCAGAAGGCACCATATCGGCAAAGACGAAATCTTCTAAGACGGATAAATCAAACTCCAATGTCGCAATACATTTATAATCAGACAATCGGATCAAGCGGAAATAAGCCTGTTTATATGTTCCTGCAACTGCAAAGGCTTGCGCTGGGAATGTATAACGAAATCGTCCATGTAAACCATCAACAACTACTGAACTGTTATCAATGACACGATACGACTGTTGCTTGCCATCAAATGGTGTTCGTCCACAGAATTGGAGAATATAACCAGTTATATCGTATGGTTCGTTGGCTTTCCCTTGTTGGATATTTACAAAAACTTGTCGTAAATTATCCATCTGCAGTCGTCCTTGAACCCAGTTATTACTTTGAACATTTACACCAGAACCATTGCCAAACGTTAATTCAAAGTCTTTAAGCGACTGGGGTTTTAAGGGTTCACGGCGATCTTCTGTTAGATTAAAAGTTAATTCCATCATTTTTCCTATCACCCCTTAATAATGTTTTTTATCAATTCTTGCATTTGTGCATCCTCTAATGCTCTAGTTAGCATTGTTATAAATGTTGAGCCATCCGAACCCCAAGCAACACGTTCGGCTTTATGATCCATATAAGATTTAGCAGCTTCAACTTCGCCATGAGTAGCGCTATTAGCTTCAAGCTTTTTAATGCGCTTTTCGAGGTCATCATCAGCGCTTTGTCGTGCTGCCTTTTCAGCATCGTCACCTTTCTTACGATCTGCCACTTCATCAGACAGAGCTTGATCATCGTCTTCGTCCTCTTGTTCAATCGCTTCAAAATTCTCAATCATCTGGTTTCGCATTTCTTGGCCATCGAGTGAAATATCATGTTTGTGTGGCACTTCAAAAGCCATAGCATCCCCTTCTTTCTGAAAAAGGAGCCGTTAATTACGACTCCTTTTCTTTTTCTTCACTTTTCTTAATCTTCTTGGTTTGTGGCTTGCCATCATTACTTACAGATAATTCCCATAAAGTACCATCGTCTGAACGAAAAATAAATTTATCGAAAATCAACTCACTAATTCGACCTGCATCGGTTTCTTGATGAAAATGCCGGCCATCGGTTCCTTCCTGAACTATAAAAGTTTGGCCATAGTCTGGAGAATAACCTTTCCCGAACTCTCCTGTCTTTGAGTCAAACATTGGTTCGTTAATTACAGCACGTTGTACAAGTGTTTCTTGATTATCCATTCTCTTCACTTTCCTTCTTAACGTTGATAGTTTGAATATCATCAAAGGTGACTGGTGGGGTAACTGTTTCTGGTTTCTTTGGCGCTTTATGCAATGCTGCATTAGCTTGATTTTCTCGGTTATTCCATTCATCAATTCCGAAAATCTTATTACCAAAAGTTACTGTATCGGTTTGTGTTGTGTCACGATCACGATAACGAGTATAACTTTGAATTCTGACATTAACATCAATCCCATACCGATCACGTAAATACCCATAATTGCCGACTGCTATCTCGTTCTTAATACCGTGTGAAAATGCATCTTTGAACGTAATCCAGTCGGTTGTGTATTGTACGTCCGGGTAATCATGGATCTGTTTCTTTAACGCTGCCATCAAAGTATCTTGATCGGTAATCGTATCACTACTAAACGGATCAGCCCAAATCTTACCCCACTTATCATCAGCGGCCATTGGACTATCGTATTCACCCTGACAAGTGTATTGAGTAGTTGTATCTGACGATGTATCAGTATCGCTACTAGAATCATCTGAACTATCATCCCCACCACCAACTTTAGCGGCCATTGCAGAATTGCGAATAGCAAAATCTGGTGGCCATGCACTGATTGCTTGAATAACTGTTCCTCGTTCTGGATTAGCCGCCATTTCTAGCATATTGCTATCAAGAGCCAATGCTACGTGATAAGTACGTCCACGAGCACCCCAGAAGAGCATATCGCCTTCTTGGTATGGTGGGCCAACTACTTGCCCTTGATATTCTTCGTAGGTTGTTGGCTGATGCATTGGTATACCGAAATGATTATAGATATAAGCAACGAAGCCGGAACAGTCCCAGCCACTTGGTGAATTACCACCCCAGACATAAGGTACCCCTGCATATTGACGAGCAAAAGCGGCAATTTGACCACTTCCACCGCCTCCGCTTGGTGCTTGAACAGTATGGCCACCCCAGCCTTTGATTGTGCTAACACAACCAGCTAAGGGCTTACCCATACTAGCATTACCTGATCTGCCGGCTAATTCCCAAACGACCGCCGCAGTAGCTTGTAGGTACAGCCGGCCAATTGTTCCTTTGCCATAGTCTTGTTCCCATTTTGATTGCAAGTTCGGATCCGGACTGATTGAACCCTCTGCAGCTGACCAGGCTGGATTTAACGTATCGCTGTAAGCAATGCTTTTAATCCAATTACAAACAACTACCGCATCGTTGTACGGATCACCATGTGGATATGACCAGTGATTAAGCCATCCCATATTAGAGTTTTGCTCTTGTAGTTCATAAGCAAAGAACCATTCGGGGCTAATGCCAGCATTCTTCACCGTGTCATACAGCCTATTGACGTCTACACCTCGTGCCTTAACCTTATCTGAACGGTTAGCAAAGTCTTGACACATCTGTTGCTTATTAACGCCAAAATCAGCATTAATCATGGACTTGGCAAAACCCTCAACGCTATCAAGATTACCGTTACCACCGTTATTCTGTACATCAATCTGTTTACCAGTCCCTTTAATTGCAGTCGTGATGGTTGTGTAGTCTTCGTTGACCTGTATTTTTGACGTATTAACCCGGTCAATAAATACAAACGAGTCTTTTTTACCAATTTCTTTTGCAAAATGGATTGTGCAATTATCAAACCAGTATTCAATATCAAAAGCTGACGCAATGGAGCTTAGAATATCATCCCCGTGTGCATTCCCTAGACTGTCGCTCCCAAAGTCATGATCACTAATATTATCATCAATCGAATACTTGAACTTGGTACCACCCGTAAGCAAGTCACAGCAAGCTTTTAACGATTGGCTACCTGTTACCGTGTTCTCAATATAATAATCATGCAGATCATGAGCAATGTGGATAGTAGTAATCGCATATACCCGAAACCTTGCAGTAGGAACCGGATTAGAAGAAGCAATTCGGTATTGCTGGCCAGTTGTCGGATCAGTAATAATCACTCGGGGCATAATCATCTTTTCAGCGGCCTCATTCGCTCCGTCACCGATAAAGCTAAAGTTCATGGTGGGGAATGATTTAAGCGTATCAGTTACCGCCACATTATAAGCCTGTACGGTTGCCTCTTTGCCGGCGGGCGATCTAATTGGTAAATCCAGCATTTTAACCTCCTAATAATAAAAGCGAGTATCAAATTTAATCGTGAAGTTACTAGCTCCATCAATATGAATCTGATTCTCGCCTGTATAAAAGTCTAAGTAATTATGATCCCCAGCCATGTAAAGCTGCTCATCATTAATTGTGGGAATGAGTCCTGTAATCACCACGTTATCTTTTACAGACACGCTCTTGGTAATTTTAAGTGCTTGCCCACTCGTTTTATTAGTAATGGTAAAGCCGTTTGGTGCATCCCCATTAAATTCAATTGTTACCGGGTGCTCATCTGCAGTTAATGGAATAACTCCCGCATTATAAAAAACAAAGTCGCTCTGATTAGTGAAGGTATATTGCCACTTATGGCTAAACAACTTCATTCCTAATCCAATACCTTTACCACTCGCTAAGTCGTACTCCTGGGTAGTAAATGAGCTTTCCGCATAACCAGTCGGACAATCAAGGTTAATCTGCACGTTGGACGCTCGCCAAAAAGAATTGTCACGGCTAACTGAGGCCGTTTCAGCGTAGACTTTCCAACGAATATCCTTAGCGGCGACATCATAAACATAAAAAGGCTCATGACTTTGCAAGAGTCGATTGAGCTTCATTCTTTGCAGAAATAAGTCGTTAGGATCCGTAGCAAGTACATTAAGTGTTAAGGGGAGGACTAGCTGTTGAGCTTGAACATCTGTAAGAGTGGCTCCATAGTTTCCAATTTGTTGATAGGTATAGTTATATGCGGTTGTTGGTGGGTCGAACTTTTTTACACGAAAGCCCATCTTATCAAGATCATATATTGTCCCATCCTGTTTTTGAAAAATAATGGTACTCACTAATAGACACCTCCTAATGGTTGGCCGTTACCAACCGGCACAGCACCGCCAACGCCATTAATAATAACTTCGTGGCTACGCATTGCTTTCAATGTTGGGTAAACGGCCCGGCTGACTTGTTTACTGTCAATATTCATCGTGATGTTAATATTTCCATCAACACGTGGCTGAGCCTGTTGAGTATTTGAAGCAGCTTGAACATGATTATTGCCTGTACTAATAAATGGCAACATATTATTGGCTGACTGCTTAGCTTCGTTGATAATCTTACTCAAATTGCCGGCAAAGCCATTGGGATTAACTTTGGCCCGTGCTTCAATAGCTTCGGCAATATGATCTTCGGACGTATCACGAGCTGGATTAATGGCAACTTCTGGTTCGCCTGGTACTTCGCCAAAAATTGAGAGCTTATCAGCCCATCCCCCATTAGCATAGCGTCTACCACCACGAGGACTCCAACCACCAAGCGTTAAGTCTGAACGCCATGTTGAGTCATTAAACATGGCTAATAATTGATCGTATGGTTTCATAATATTGGTATGTCCTGGCATCGCATAATTATCAAATGTTGATTGAACAAATTGCAATATACCTTTAGAGGGATGTCCTGCCTTAGCATTGCTATCCCAATGATTTACTGCATCTGATCGTCCGCCAGACTCATGTTGAATAACATTCAAGATATGAGCAATATCTCCAGCACTTATATCGACCTTCATTTTATGCGCTGCACGTCTTATTAAGGACGGACTTACAGGCCCATTACCACCTATTTCATCAAGTTTTTCTTCTTGCTTTTTTAATAAACTAGTGAACCAGTGTTCTCCCCAATGAGGAATCTTATTTTTTGCACCATCATCCGCAATATCATGCCACATAACTTTAGCTGTATTTGTTCCTTTAGTATAAATTTTAATTAAAGTACCTAAAGGATCTTTAAGAGCATCTTCAATGGCATCTATTTTGTCGTCAATCATATCTTCAAGATTATTTATTTTAGAGCTTGCATAATTCCATGCTTTTCCAAACCAATCACCAAAACCACCTTCGTATCTAGGAAGTCCAAACATTTTAGCGGTTTGTTTAGCCGGCATAACAGCATCCCCTGGTTGTAAATAAGTTAAAACATTGCGACCTTCGGGGATTTCAACTTTACCAGTATTTCTGAAAATTGCTTCACGATAAATGCTACTATCTTCGTCATTAACAAGAGCTAATGAGCTTTCACCTTGTCGTCCTCCAGTTCCGTTTGCAAGTTTCTTCATATGCGGAACACTTACTTTGGCCCCAAAAAAGCCCGCTACTTTTTCTAATCCATCAGCACCAGTATTCCAAAATCCACCAATAGCATTAATGCCATCAGCCACGACACTCTTTATAGTATTCCAAATTCCTTTTACCTTATCTGCGATAGCATCCCATATATTATCCCAGATCTTTTTAATACTGTTCATAGCATCACTAATACTATCTTTCATGTCGTCAAACTTATTAACAACAAATTTCCAAATACCACCTAATACTTGGCTAATAACCCTTTCAATATTGTTCCACACTTTACTAGTATGATTTGAAACAGTATTCCAGGCCCAAGTTATTATCTTAGTTATTTCTCGAAAAATTTTATTGATAGGCTTAAAAACTGCATTAATCGCCTTAATAATTATTTTTGATATACCGTTCCATACTTTTGACGTTACTTTACTAATGTTATTCCACGAACTTTGAACAGTCTTTACAATCACTTTGAGGACACGCTCAATTGGCTTTTTAATCGTATTAAAAGCTTTTGTAATTACTTTTGTAATCTCTTTCCATGCTTTTGAAGTAGTTTTACTTATACTCTTCCAAGTTCGTTGCAATGACTTGGAAATAGTATTAACTACTTTAATTACCGGTTTTTCCAGTTTTTGCCATACTTTAACTATGGCAGCTGTAAGTAAGACAAAGGGTGCTAAAACTGCAATTTCTAGTCCCTTTGCCAATGTTACTAAAATCTTTTTTAATCCGTTAAAAACCTTAATAACAGGTTTAGTAATACCATCCCAAATTTTACCAATATCACTAACAATTTTAGAAAATTCTTTTTTTACTGGTGAAGCGATTCCTTTTACTGCTTTGGCAATTGTAGTTTTGATCGATATAAAAGATTTTTCAATTTGTGGCTTAATCTTACTAAGATTTTTGCCAACTTCACCTCCGCCTTTAGCGCCAAACGTACCACCAACAGCTGAACCAATTAAGCTTCCTACCCCTGCTCCAACTGCAGTACCTGCACCTGGAATAAAGGAACCAAGAGCACCTCCAATCCATGCTCCTGTCATACCACCTGCAGCGGTACCACCAGTAGCACCAATAGCACGGCCAATTTTCTCATTACGATTTTGTCTATTGATACCAACTAGCTCTGTACCACCAGCAATTAACGATCCTACAATTGGAATACGACTAGCTGTTCGACGAATAATACCCCGTTCTGCTGTCCTTATAGCAACTTTTCCAGCACTATTTTCCATTACCGATGCCGGACCTGTAATAGCCTGTTTAGCGGTTGATATACCAAACAAATGGTCAATTCCACGGCCAAATATTCTACCAGCTTTAGTGGCCTTTGTTGATTGTACTCCGCCACTTGCAACTTCTTCGGCATTAGTTGCTAAAGACTCACCTCTTGCTCCTGCTCCAATTCCTTTAAAAACACCAGAAAGTCCTTTAATTCCAACAATATCTTTCAAAATTCCGTAGAAAGACGTTAGAGCATCTATCGAATCATATATCTTTTTAGTTGCAAACATTGCCATAAAAATTACTGTGAAAGCTTTTATGGCATCTTTGTGATTCAAAATCGCTTTAAGAATACTGTCAAAATCTTCTAAGGCTCCATGAGCATCTTTGGATTTGTCATTAGCAAGACCAAACATTGAAGCAATAGTGTGGATAATATCAGCAAAAACCTGCCAAACAGTAGAGCCGATAATACCGATAATTTTTCCTAAATTACCTATTACATCAACAATCGTATCTTTATGATTACCGATATAATCAAGTACGGCCATAACGCCTTTAAGAATGGTACCCAGAGCATCACTAAGTAAACTAGCATATTTATCCAGCATTTTATCTGACAGAATATTTCTCAAATCTTCTGAGAGCTTTTTACTGCCTTTAAATGACTGCATAGTCACTTTTCCCCATAACATCTGCCAGCGTGATTGAATGTACATTTGCATACCAGTAAAAGAAGTCATTGCTTCTTGCGTACCGCTTTTGTACTTAGTCCCTAACCAATCTAGTGCTTCGGTAAAATCTTTTGCAGTTAATTTACCTTTAGCAGATAACTCATACAGTTGTTTCATCGACTTACCGGTTGCCTTCTGCAATGCTTCCCCAAACATCGGGAAACGGTTAATCATAACAGACATGTCTTCTGCATTGGCTTTACCACCGGCCACAATCTTTGAGAATTGCTCCCCTGCTTCTGCTAATTGATCATTAGACATATGCAAAGTAGAACCCAAACGAATAAAATCAGTAGTCCAATCTTTAGTCTCCTTAACGCTTGAATGAACGTGGTAGAAGGATTGAGCCATTCGGTCAACAGTGCTTGCAGCATAAATTGAATGCTGAGCCATATTGTTGATAAAGTCGACCAGCGTTGTACCATCTTTAGGAGCCTCAGTGGTTAACGCCGTCCAAACCGTCTTCATTCGGTCTTGCTCAACGTTATATTCCATTCCTGCTTTTGCAGCACTGATTAATCCGTTTTTTATTGCATTAATCCCATTAATTGCCAATCCACCGGCAAACGTACCAGCCATAATCTCTTTTAAGTGGCTAAAACTATGGCTCGTTTGATTAGCTTGTTGTTGAACTTTTTTTAGCGGTAATGACGCTTTGTCGTTAAGCTTAACCTCTGTTATCAACCTAGCAGGCATCTTGTGTAGTAGTTCCTCATAGTTGATAACTTCGCCTTTTTGAGCCTTAGCAATCAGCTCTGTTAACTGCTTCTTAGGAATTTTCTTTAATAATTGATCAAAATTTGCAATCCCTTGCTCTTTGGCTTGTGCAATTAACTCTGTCCTAACTTTTTTGGGAATCTTAGTGACTTTTTTCTGCAAGCCATCAATCTGTTGGCTAGCTGAATCAGTATCAGCAGTTGGCTCTATTTTAGGCTTTTCATCCCCCAACTTCTTGCTCTTTTTGTCTAACTCATCAAGAGCTTTTTCAGCTGGAATCTTTTCGACATCAACATGAATAACGCCTTTTTCATCAGTCCACCTTTTAATATTAGTAACCATTTCTTTGGCTTTTTCAGTGGATTTATTGATATTGCTTTCGATACTTTTTTCAGCTTTATTACCTGCATCCTTACCCGTATCTTTAAGGGTTTGGTCAAGTTCTTTTGAGGCTTGTTGTGCCTGATCTTTATGCAAGATGACATCAATATTAACTGTACTATCTGCTGCCACTCATTTTCCCTCCTTTCGTTAAGACGTAGCCCAACTTCTCAACGTTTGCGCTAAATTAGCAAATTGAGCTTCTTTAGCTTTCTGAGTTTTATTAATATCAAGTTCGTAATATTGCTTTGCTTCGGTTAATTTTGCTAAAGCTTCTCCTTGATAATCTTTAGGATCGCGTGTCCGAATATCAATTATTCTTTGCAAATAAGTATTTGGCCCTAATCCTTGAAAAAGTGCTTTAAATTTATCCCAATGTAATTGTCCTTGAACGTCAATTAGATCTATTCCGTATTGCTCATAGAAGCTTGAATAAATAGCCTCTGCATCCTGTTGAAATGAATATAAGCGTCGAGGATCTCGAATAACTTCTTTAGCATCTTCAACATCATTTCCGTAAGGCTTCATAGATATATACTTACCAATTTGTTTGAAAGCATTAATTGTAAAATCGGCATCATTTGGTTCGCAGCCCAAGAACATTTCAAATGCAGTCATTACCTTATCTGCATCTGATAATCTTTCATCATCCAGCATTTCATAAAAGCTTAATACAACATCAAAAGATAAATTCACTTTATAGCTTTTAGACCTATAAACTAATTCATCCCCTAATGGTTTAGTTAATGAAAGCATGATTATTTACGCTTCTTTTTAGCATAGTAATTTTTAATGGCTTTCTTTTTATTTTTTAAATTAGTTTTTTGATCGCTATTAAGTTGATCATTTAACTTCACTAATTCATTTGCTACAGCCCCAAGAACATAGGTAGATTTACCATAGAAGTCATAAAGTCTTTTTCCTTCGCCTTTGCCCAAAATACTATCTAATGAATCAAAGAGATTATTCAAAGCTTTATTAAACGCTTCATGCATAAACTTCTTTCGTTGATCCACATTCATGTTTTCCTCAAAGTCTTTTCTTTGTTTATTAAGTTCGTCTAACAAGCTGACCTCAGCAATTTGCAAATCAGCAGTTTTTTTATACATTTCATCATTAAAGGTTAAATTATAGGTTTTCTTACCAATAGTTACATTACGTGTAAGGCTAAAATTAAATTTTTCATCCAAGTTTACGTTGATTGCAGTCATTATGTATTATTCCTCCTATCGTCTCATATCACTCGTCTCTGTTATTTAATTTTTACTTAGTTGCCGGTACAAACTTAGGTTTACCATTAAATACTGCTACAAAACTAAATGTTTGCTTAGCTCCTGGTTGCCCACCAGCAGGAACAATATTAGTTAAGGTCACAACTCCGTAAACCTGCGAGCCATCTGCAAACGTTACCCGCATTAAAGTCTTTAAGTTATCACCAATTTCTAACATTTTAGAGGCAATGTAATCTTGTGCCTTATCGCCATATACACGGTGGCCGGCTACAGTAAATTGATAACGTTTAGATGTTACATCTGATGTACCAAAACCTTCGCCATCATAATATTCATCATTAGCAGTAGTATCATTCTCAGCAGGCGTTAAGTTATTAATTCCCGCAGCTAAACGTGCCCAATTTGCTTTAGTAATATCATCAGCATTTTGCAACCCATCAATCGCAATTTCAATTTTGTTTTGCCAGTTAAGTAAAAATTTGCCAATAGTAGTCGGTGCTGTTTCTTCTCCTGATACGGAACTTGGTCCTTGTGCTTGTGGTAATACGCCACCATTTGTGACTTCATCAGCCATTTAAATCATCCTTTCTCGTTAAATGTGTCTACCGTTACTTTAAAATCAAGAACATACGTCACTTCTCCACTTGTATCAGCCATTGTCGGTTGCGGAAATGACACAATATCCAATTTATTAAAAATAAAAGAGCCGTCCTTAGACACGACTCCATAATCATTGTTACCAAGCACATCAGCAATCTGCCATAGTACCTGGTTAATCATCCCCTCATCATCACCACGCATTGCAATTTCCATAAAGAACTGCTCAGTCTTATTTCCACCGTAATCTTCCTCAATCACACGGGAATTAGGTAATGCTTGCAGGCGTAGTTCAGGACTATGCTTGCCGTCAATATAACCCAAATAGAGCTTTACGGGTAATTCTAGGGAGTTGATCTGGTCTTTAATCCTTTCCTTTAGATCCATCTGGGTCACCTTCATTTGGTCCATGCGGTATAAACGTAGGGACGTGCTTACCCTTGAAGGAGTTAGCAACTATTCTGTGCCAATCATCCCCATATATTGATTGAGCTTTTAAGTCCCATCGTTTTGTAGCTTGTTCATGAATTGCTGTCGTGTAATTAGTTACTGGATGGCCATTTACCATTCCATAAAACTGCGCTTTAGCATATGGAGCATTATAAACAATTGTTCGCTTATTTCCGTCTAAATGAACCGTATTTGCCATGTGGGGATGATATTTGCCACTATACGGAACAAATTGGTCCATATCATCCATCATTTGATTAGCTAGGTCTTCTGTTGCTTTACCAAATGCATCATCGTTAAACATTTGAGCCAAGCTTTTTCCCTTAAGAAATACTTGAACACTCATTAAAGCACCTCCAACTCATAGGAGTACACCTTGTTACTATAAGGCTCTCGGTTATCCACAATATTTGTAATTGTGTAGTCCCGGTTTTCAAAAGTAAGGTGGTTTCCTATCCAATCTGGTGTAATCTGTGGCAACGGATCCGAAATTTGCGCAAATAAAAAGACAATCGCATTTGCTGTGATTGTCCGGCTATTATTTGAACCCGAATAAATTGTTTGCGGTTGTACCAGTACGTTATTGACTGGCATATCAACCGTTTTTTGTTTGCCGTAATCGTCCTCTTCACCGCTTGCAATATGCAAAACAATAGATTGATTACATAGACGTTTAGGAATGCGTGGAAGCATAATCATCACTCCCTCGGCCACGATATAGCAATCCATAGTGTGCCAATAAGCGGTAAGCCTCTTTGCAAACACCGTGAATCATTCCATCACTAACAACATGATTACTTGGCTGTAATGATAGCCGGCCAATAGAAATGCTAGTAAAATCATCCCCGTTAGCATATGAAGCAGTAATTCCTGTCTGATTAATAAAATCAATCTGCTCACAGATAGCCGTTTTATAAGCATCAACTCGCTTTAAGTTTGGATCATCCTCAATTGAATGATCCTGATAGAAGTAGTCAATTATCCCATCCACTGCTCGTTGCGCTTGGTGTTCGATCTTCTCAAATCCCTCAGCATTAGTAATATCACTAAAACCTAGATCGGTGTAATCAGCAAACGTTAAATGTGCTTCATACTTCATTAATTACCACCACCATTTACTAGCGCTAAAAGGTCCGGTTTAGTCATTGTGGTTTGATACTTAATTCCATGAGCGTCAAGGTAAGCCTTAATCTGATCTACCGTTTGTGTCTCTGTTGGTTTCACATCCCCAGTGGGGTTAAATTCCCCGCTTTGATTAGTTTGCGGGGCTAAGCTTTTGGGTCTGGCTTAGGATCATTACTTGCTGTTGAAGAGGATGGACTAGCAGCAACATAGATAGACTTCTTGGCATTATCGAATACTAAAATATCGTAGTATGACAAGCCCTTAATGGTTGTCCGATAGCCTGAACGGTCAGTTGAAGCGTCTAAAACGTCCACTGTATCGTATTTAACAATTGGTGCCAGTGCATAGAGTGGTACTGCCATAAAGTTGACAGTATCAGTAATTGTTAAGCCAGAAATCCGACTCTTGGCACAAGTAAGAATTGGCACACCACCATCTAATTGACCAACACGGCGATCAATACCATTGATTTGCTGAGTGTTAGTAGAGAAGTTCTTAGTAACGCCCTTTGCGTTCTTCAATGCACGATAGTAAGCGGAGGAAGCGAAAATAACATATCCACCCGGAATCTCATTATCGATCATATATTGTTCAAGATCATCGTAAGCGTCAAGCGCATTATCACTGGTAATTGTGTCGGTAACGAGTTTGCCGCCGTTTTTAGCAGTGTCATAAATCTTTTGCGCTGCAAACTTATCACGATGAGGAACAGTAATTAAGCGTTGGTGTTCACGTACAACGTTTGCAACTTGGTAAGCACCGTTTTCAGACATATCAAGTTGGTCAAGGTCATAACCAATCCAATCTTCTTGGCTTAGTTCAAATGACTCTTTATCAACACTAACGTTATGACGTTCATTGTCACCATTTCGCTTATATTCTTCTGCTTCGGCAAAGCCTGAAAGCTTGTTTACCCGTACAGTATGTACACCAGTAAAATCAGCAGCAGTAATTGACTTAGCGCCACCGGTTAAAGGTTGCCAGATTTGGGAATCGGCAGCAAATTCTTCATCAATAGCAGTTAAATCCTTTTGATCTAAAGCAATCATTTAATATCCTTCTTTCTTTATTCATTAGCTTCTTGCATTCGCTGAGCGATTCGGTCAACAAGCCCATCTCCAGAATTATTATTGTCGCTATTGCTAAACTTATTACTCAATGTAACGTTTGGCTTAGGCTGATCAGCTTCAAATAAGAAGCTGTTATCCTTCTTTACTGCGTCTAATTGTTCTGATAATCCATTCAATGAACCGTCATCGTTTACACTCACTTTTTCCGTGTCGATCAATGGAAGCACGGTCTTAATGTTCTTAGCCTTTGCATCACGTAATGCACCTTCAATTTTGAAGCTCTTATTTTGCTTTGCTAATTGATCTTGATAGTTCTGCTTAGCCGTTTTATTTTCATCTTGTAACTGCTTAATTTGGCCTTGAAGTTCTTCATTATCCTTAGCCGACTTTTTCAATGTGGTTAATTGCTCATCACGATCATCAATTTGCTTTTGCAAGCCATCTCGTTCACTAGTTAAACCACTGATTTTATCGTTTAAGGCATTAACATCTTTACCATTTTGGGCCATTACAAAATTGATTTGCTCTTCACTAAGGCCATGTTCCTTTAATTCTTCACGCTTCATTGCGATCGCTCCTTTACGTTAATTGTTGACGCAGATACGAACTGCGAGAATTGATTGCAAACTAAAAAAGCAGTTTTACGACTTACTTAGGTCGTTCAAGTTCAATACTTTCAATCTTTTTTAGTAATTCGGGGATGATTTTTATATCATCAATCCGGTTTAACGGTGGTAATGAAAGGTCTAAGTGCAATTTAACCATGCTACCAGCTGAAGAATCGATATTAATATTTTGAACATGAGGACTTACTAGGTCCGCTACAGGTTCGCCATCAAAAGTTTCAATATGTTCTTCCATCAACATCACGTCCTTATCTGTTCTCTATCATAATCACGCACAAGTATTTCTTTCCCTTTATCTTCGTTAGTTGATTTAATAAACTGCCGTAATTTTGCCTGTCGTGCCCGTATGAGCGTTTTAGCATGATTTACTTGTTCTTCATCATCTAATTGCTTAGC
The DNA here is from genome assembly GCF_020784695.1 of Limosilactobacillus secundus. Lineage (NCBI taxonomy): Bacteria > Bacillati > Bacillota > Bacilli > Lactobacillales > Lactobacillaceae > Limosilactobacillus > Limosilactobacillus secundus. Next base: position 75,544 of record NZ_JAJGUA010000034.1, on the reverse strand, counting down.
GGCCTCTAATCGCCGTTTGGCATCCCTGATTGAGCGTTCTTTTGCTCGCTGTTGCTGAACAAGTTTTCCGTTAGCAATTGCTTCTTTCGGATCATACTGTGGCTGATGGTTCGTGTTAACTCCTGGACGATACGGAAATAAGATATGACTGCAGTTAATTCCTTGAGTTCCTCCAGGTGTCCCATAACCGTGATTGTAAATGCTATCGTACTTATTGTTATAATTTGGACTTCCGGGCGGCACAATATTAACAACGTGGCCTTGAATCCAAGCACACGCCGGCCGACTATTAGGGTGACTACTCATTAAGGCTAAATGCAAATCATAATCTTTCATCCGTTGTAATCGCAAGGCATTATATGTTCGATTGACAGTAGTATTAACTACCAGCTTCGTATAACCATCAATCGACCAGTTATGGCCACCCTTATCGACAAGTCTGGTAGGCAAGCCACGATCAACAATGTGGTAAATAGCCTGCTTAACTGCCTTGTCATGTGTCATAGTGCCTGACAATGTATTTAACGTAGATTCGGTTAATATTTTCCTATACGCTCGTGTAACGGCTGATGTGCCATAATTACGAGTAACCAAGGATTCATTGACATTATTACTTAAATCAGTCCAAGTTTGGTCAATTAAAGCGTTCAAAACATTCATTGTTTCTTTTGAGACTGGTTTATCCTCATCTGTAAAATCTTTCAATTGATCATCAATTTCATCAATAATTTTCAAGCCATGAAACTTAATTAGATCAGTGATTGCCTGTTTGCTAATTCCATCAGCATGAGCAACTAGACTTACAGCTTTACGATTAAGCATCCCCAACTTTTGTAGTTGCTTAACTTGCCATGTTACTACATCATCTTTGTTAACATGCTTATAATCACCGCTTTTTATTATGTCGATAATCACAGTAAAGATTTGACTTTGTAATTGTGAGTACAAGTCAATCAGTTTTTGACCATCTTGTGCAAAGTTATCACGTGCAGTCATAACTATTCAGCTCCCGTATCTTCACCATCAGGACCATACGTTTCTTCTTGGGCGTTTGAACTATACTCTGGTTGCTCCTCCAAAGACTCTTGTACCCACTGTGAGGCCTCATCTTCACTAAGTCCAAAGTTGCGAATAAGGTACTGTTTCTTAGGCATGATTCCAGCACTAACAAGAGCTAATTCATCAGCTTTCTGTTTATCCTTATCAATAAATACCCCATCATCAAAGTGAACAGACAATTTAAGCTCATTGTCAGCGTCAAACTGGCAACGAGCTTTATTATCACTAAAAAATTCAGGTGTACTTGCTACTTCAAGAATTGCAGTAACTAATTGATTAAGAAATAACTCTACTTGGGTTAGATAACTTGATCTGGTTTGATAAGTAGTTGAGTTCTCACTAACTACTTCTGTCGCCGTTTTCACACTTTGGCCATCAAAAGAAAATGTGCCGGCACTGAATCCTGTCTGTTCTTCAAATTCACGTAAGAAGTAATCAATGGCCTCTTTATACGATGCTGTCCTAATATCACTAGTTAAATCAGTAATAGTCATAGACTCATCCCCATAGAAAGCTTCGTAAACATCCATATCAGGATCGAATCTAAGGGGATGTGATTCATCTGCTGTATTATGGCCATAAACTGTCCCAGGGCGTAACAGTTCTGCCGGCACAGCAATCCGGCGCTTACCCATTCTTATTTCGTGAACAAACTCGTCATGCGTCCGATTAATTGCATCAATAACATTTTTTGAATTATCAACAATTCCCATCCCCAACGGACTATCAAGGTCTCTATTATTTGCTCCTGGAGTTCGGAAATAGGCAAATAGCGGCTTTTTAATAACATCATGAAATGTGATAGTTTCCTGCATCCCCGGATAAATGCGATTAAGGGATACTTGATTACCTACGACTTCACTATCTGTGGATCGGTATAATTCGTTAGTAATGATATATGTTTCTGACCCGTTCCATTGATGAAACTCTAACAAAGTGTAATAAACAGTTTGTTTATTCTCCACTCGAGTAGAGCGACTAGCGAACACACATTCACTAATGTTATCTGTATTAGTGCGTAATGGGTAGAACTGAGTAGCGTTAGCCCAGGCAATACGGATATTATCTTGATCATCAACATATGGTCGAGCTGCTAAACCACCTAACGCAATTCCAGTCTCAAGATGCTGCTCAAATTGTAAATTAAAATGGTTAGCATCTATAATCCCTGCTAAAAGTTTATTCAATTGAGGATCATCTAATGACAATTCACATTGCTCATTAAAGATAATGGATGCTAAACGCTTTGAAGCCAATTTTGTAACATTTAGCGTATTCATTTTACGGTGACGCTTTACCCCATAGCTGTTTCGATAATGCACTAATGGTAAATCATCCCGATAATACTTTTTAGCAAGCTGAATACGGTTATACTCTGTCTGTTTGATTGCTACTCGGTCATCATCCGTGATCTGGTTTAAACTTTTAATCATCCCCAGCTTAACGCCTCCTTTCGTCAAGAAATTACGTATTGTCGATAAGAAACTCACATCTTCACTTCCTTACCACTTTAAGCCTAGCGCCCGTTCATTATCACGGACAAAATACTGAAACATATCGCATGTATGATCATCCTCTTTAATAACTTTTACGTCATCACTTTGCAACGTTTTCTCGTCCCATTGATATTTGCGATGTTCAGCAATAAAAATATCATTCTCGTTACGTTTCAGGTAATAAAAGCGACCTTGTGCTAATAAATCCTGCACCCGGTCAATCATATTTACCTTTTTCAGCTTATTTACTTTGTGCCAATGGGTCCCAAAGTCGTTATAGAACTGATTATCAAGAGCACCTTCTGCAGAGTCAATAGTCATACGTGTAGGCTGTTTTCCAATCCAATCGGTAACTTTATCAATAAAGGCTTTTAAGTCCCGTGACAGCTCACTAGGCGGCTTCTTATGCGTTTTCCCTTGCGGACTATAGTAATACGTATCTAAAAGGATGACATCACCCTTTTTAGTCAATCCATAAGCACCACAAGTAGTTGCTGAAACCTCATGACCTGTATCGACTGAATAATACAAGTTCGTTATGTAATCATCTTCTGGGAGCTTATCAATCGCTTGGAAGTTATCCATGTTATAAACATTGGTTCCTAGTCCCACAACTTCGCCTAAGTACATCCAACGGTAATAATCAAAGTCATTGCTTTTTACCGTGTTAATTTCGTCAATATAATCTTGTGACAAGATGTTGGGAAGCGTAACGTCCTCATAAGTTGAATGATCAACGTACCAGTTCGACATCCCCTCTCGTTGTGTAACCCACTCATTAATCCATTCGTAGGGGTTTTTAGGCGGATTGTAACTGTAATACGTTACAACATGAGCGCCTGGTGGTAGTTGCTTACGGGTAAATGATGCACGGACAGTATCAACTTCTTGCCAGGAGTCAAATTCTGCTAATTCTTCAAACCATAAATAGCGAACATAACCCTTAGCGATCATCATTGACTTTAATTTCTGCGGATCATCAACCCCGCTAAAATAAAAAGCCGTTCCGTTACGTTTATCAACGATTCGATATGGAGATTTTTTGAATTCAAAAAGGCTATCCACATGCAGCATATAAATAGCCCATTTAATTTGCTCATAAACGGATAGCTCAATAGTATTAGCAACCTTACGCATAATTAATACATTAGCATATTCATCTTTTAAGAAGTCCATTACTAGCTGCAGACTAATTACAGATGATTTAGTAGAACCACGACCGCCTTTAAAAACTTTATTAAGGGATGAGGAATACAAAATATTAGCAAAGTGAGGACATATCATTGTGTTAGGATCAACTACTATCGTTTGCATTCTCTTCACCTTTCTTCAATGGCAAAAACTTAATCATTAAGCCATCATTTGCATTCTCACTTACATTCAGCCTATCAAGCAATACCTGCATAGCTTTCTGTTTATCATACATTTCAATAACAGGCTCGCCTTTGTCAATCCGGATACTTTTGATGTTCGATGTATCAATCATGCTGCTATCTTTTAGTTCTATGACGTTTTCATAATAGAAGGCTTGTTTACCTGTTTCCGGGTCAATTTTAGGTACATAACGAAAACGCCCACCAGCGTCTTCATATGGTCCCTTTTTGTCCCGGATTTTGGAAAATTCTAAATGTTTTACAGTTCTAAATGACAATACATCAGCAATATCACTAGTTGCTTGTTGCAAATAGCCTTTTAATATGTCGTTAGCAGTTACATACAAGTCTTTTGATTGTTGCTTTTTGAGTGCAGAAAGATATTTCTTAATGCAAGCATTAGCAAGCAAACGAGGTCCATTAGTATGAGCTGTGGTGTAATTGCCACCATAGGCTTGCTGATAAGCCCAGGTGGCGTTGTACCGTTGCAAATAGTACAAGCAGAAAGCTTTCTGCCGGTCATTTAATTCATCACTATCAGGTAAATCAGGAACCGGTAAAGAGGGTGCAACTTTTTCTTTTGTGTGCACACTTTTCTGTTTAGGGTGCACCCTTTTAGTGGCTTTGGGTGCTCCTCTTGACCAACCATTGCGCTTTTTCCACGATTTAACAGTATTAATTGATACTTCATACTTAGCAGCTATATCTTTATATTTCATTCCGGCTAAGTAGTCTTTCTCAGCCTTCTCTTGCTTTGTCATGGCATATCACCACACCACCTTTCATTCTTGGTCTCCGTTGCAGTAGAGGCGCTTGACTCGTAAGAGGCAAGCGCCTCCTTGGGGTCGGCTTACTTCTTGACCTCAATTAAAATAAGTAATAAGATTAGTAAAGTAAAGTTTAGTGAATTCATGGGAATCACCTCCTCACAATTTACTTGGGAGGTGATTCCCATTTTTTGTTGCTTAGCCGACCCCAAATAGTTTTACGGGGATGCTTATGTATTAAAGCAAAATAAATACCATTAACGAAACTTTTCAGAATTTTTATTTTTTCAAACAAAAAAGCCAGCTATTAAGCTGACCAAATCCATTGATATGTAAGTGTTTATGATAGATTTTTTACTGCCAAGCGCTACTGTGAAACGCTTATAATTATTGATATAACAGCATTTTTAACTTGTGGAACATTTCTTGACATTTCTATTGAAATACCTTACTATACTCTTGTACAGAAAAAAAGCAATCACGTTTTCGGCTTTACGTAATTGCTTTCCCACTATTTGTTGGTTTTACATTGCTGTGCATTCTGTGTGTGTCTTGCTATTGCAAGGCTTTTTTATTTTTAAAGGTTAACGTCGTAGAACAATGGCACATGCCACAGTCGCTACGGTTGCAACCATACTTGTGAAAAGTGCAAAGTAAAGTAAATGAATTACCTTAATCTGCACAGACTTTGGATAATCTTTCAAATTTTCCAAAATCTTTGGTAGGAATCTCATACCTACATATGTTTTGCCTTTCTCAAAGCTAGAGGCACTCTCAAAATTTACAAGCGTCTGCATTTTTGCATCCCCTCCTGTGCTGGTGAAGTCGTAACAATAAACGTCTGCACAGTAAGAGGTATAACCAACGTCATTTAGTATACCATTTAAAAGCGTAACATTGTATTCAAATTCGCTTTTATTTGCAAAATCAGCCTTTTTAAGCCACTTTCACTCCATATTAGTGTAAGTGGCTTAAATTATATTTAAATGGCTTAGAAAAGCTGTTAGAGCATTTTAAACATTGGTTAATAAAAAAGTCCCCAATATATGGAGACTTTACCTCAAGGCTTATTTTCGTTGATAGTTGCTACCGTATTGAGCCTTGAAATGCAGATAGAAGGATTTGAACCTCCACTGATGGGCTATTGCCTCCCATCAGCCACCAGTATCCGCATAAAAGACTAGTACTTGGAATATTTCTTAGTTTTTTGAGAAGATTCATACGTACATCCATCGCAAAAGTACTTCATTGTTAAATTTATCACTGGTAAGTAGATAAGCACTAGTCTTAAATATAAATAGCTATTTACTGAGAAGTCTACCGTTTCCATAAGTAGGTTCTCTATGTGAATTATGGTCCCTGCCACCATCTGCCAGCTTGCGAGAAACTCGTCTTCTTGCTTTTCACACGACTTTTAACAAGCCAAGTTGCGGTACACATGTGAGTATACGTACCAAAACAATTTATTTTCCGTGGGGTTGTCGTTATTTTTTCGACAATACAATAATACATCCCCAATGTTCCTATTTTGTTCCCGAAACGTTCCTATTTTAGTCCTAATTTGTTCCCGTTTTGTTCCTGTTTTGTTCCCGCTTTTTCATCATCATCGTTATTAAACTTAAGAAATAAGGGGAGAATCTCTAAATTACAGTTCATTTCCATTGAAATCCGATCACATGCCTCAGCAAATTCTAAACGAGCAATTTTATCAGCCTCACTATAGGATGTATGGCCCAAGTGGTGATTGATGTGTAACTTTGTTTCAGCAACCGTTAACTGCTTGACGTAGTGCCAAGTAAGAATATCTTGACTTCCAAGGCTACAAGCGCTAATTGCTTTCTCAACAGCTCGCTTTGCTCTGGCACATTCACCATAATAAATCATCATTTTTTCAGAGCCGTTTCCTTTTCTTGAACCCCGAATACCAGTAACATCCCCAGCCTGTGCTTTAATTCCATCCATCCAAGCATTACGACAGATTTTCGGATATTGTTCTTCTTTGATAAAGAAGTTACGCACATTTTTTATAGTTGCCTTTTCATTTAGATCTGGAACTAACCCCACGATATTTCGCTCCCCTATGATATAATTATTTTGTTTGAATAATATCTAAGAGGCGCTCTCGCAGTAGAGCGTCTTTTTTACGCTTTTTAACGCAATTTAACGCTTTTAATCGATAATGTGGTACAAGTCGCCGACTAGCCTAACAGGTTGATTATTGCGCATTGCTAATCTTGCTTGTGTTGTTAGCATCAATCCACCCTCTCGTAAGTCCGTTCAAATGTGTCCTGGTTGATAGCCCAATGCTCGCCATCCACGCCAGTAGCGATATAATCGCCAGTATTAAGCTTCATATTCCCTTCTTTTGTCGGAAGTAAGAAATAAGAAGCGTCACCCCATGATGTTGGTCCAACAATATGCACCTTGTACCTAGCTATCTGCTTAGTTGACCCATCGAACTGTTCAGCTTCAATTGGAACTATCTTTCTGTATTTGTGTAGCATTAGTTCAATAACATCTCCTCTGCATAATCTTCTGGTTCAACTGGCCCATTAATAGCTAAATCATGATCTGTAACTGGCGACATATAGCCGTCTTGCTCTTGTTCGTAATAATCAAGCACAATGTTCTTAGCACGTTGTTTGCTTTGAGCTATAACGAAATGATCTTCGCCATCGTATTCTGGGTTAAGCATTATAACTTCGTAAATGTGCATTGTTATTCCTCCAATATTCTTCTAGCAATCTAAGCACTCTTCTAACGCTATCTATTACATCTCTATTGTCAGTAGCTGAAATACGATAATATGCAATTGAACCATTCGGCCTAGCAAAGCTAAATAAGTATTCTTTCATTAGTCTTCCTCCTCATTTAGTGACCGCCCACATATAGGGCAATAACAAATCACATGTCCTGAATAAGTTTCCTCATCGAAATCAAACGACATCAAATAGCACATTGCACTGCCCTTCATACCAGTTAAACAATAAACCTGTGATCCATCTTCCCAGTCGTCATAAAAAGGCCATGCTAGGAGAGTGTCAGCCAACTCTTCATCACTATACCCAGCTTTTTCTTTGAGAATTTTAAGTATTCTGTCACCGCCCAGATCTTCTAATTCTTCTTGTGTGGCCTCGTGACAGTACAGGCAATCCTTTTGCATTTCAGTTAATTTCATTAGCTTTATCCTTCTTCAATTTATAGTTACCGTATAAAACTGCCTGCATAATCATGAGTGGTCCCCACATATAATGCATATCTAACCAATGCTTAAACTCCTCAGACGGCTCGAACATAGCTTTGTCACCAATTGGGTTAGCGTCATAGTCTTCTTTATCACATTCGCCCATGATTAGTTGGAACACCCCATAAATAGTCCATCCTAAGTCGGCAGCTTCTTCTGAATTAAATGCTTCTAACCGTTCGTAGACGCATTTATCAAACTTAATCAACGGAGGAACAATCTTATCCTTTTCAATTTTGAAACCGTAAACGCTCTTAAAATCATTAATATTGTTATCGAGCATTTCATGGGACTCTTCTTGGCTGTACGTTTTAATTTCACTCATTTTTAATAAACACACTCCATTTCGTCTTACTTTTCATATCCCCTAGAATTGGTTGCTGACCAAACGCTTTAAAAACTTCTTTGATTGGTATTTGATCTTCATTCCACTTAAAAATCATTGTTCCAGTTGGTTTAAGTATTCGCATTATTTCCTTAAAAGCCTTATGGAATTCGTTTGGCCACCCCATTAAATCAATGGTTCCGTATTTCTTTGCTAACCATGAAGTTTTGCCAGCTCGGACCAAGTGTGGCGGGTCAAATACAATCAAATCGAATGTTTCATCATCAAATGGAATATTCTTCCAATCAGCTTGAATATCTGGATTAATTTCAACCTTTCGCTCAGTACCACGATCCATCGCTGTATAGACAGCTTTACGAATATCCATGTAGGTTGTATGTGGTTCTTGCTTGTCGTACCAGAACATGCGAGAGCCGCAGCACACATCAAGAATTTTCATTCGCATTCTCACCTCTTTTGGTCTCGATTGCCAGGCAAGGTTGTCTCTAAATTGTGGAACGTTGGATGTTCAAACTCTTGGTACATTGAAGTAATCCCACGAGCAACCTCATCTTCACCTAGCAAGTCAAGGTAGAAATTAAGTCTCTGCGTCAACTCGTCCGATTTTCTGATGAGGTTGGCAAACTCAGAAACGACTTGATGGCTAGTCAGTCTGCCTGTTTCTCTTGCTAATCGTTGTTTCATTCGCTGTCCACCCTTTCATATCCCCAATCAATGTGATCAAATGCTGTTTCTCGTGCTGTCTCTTCTAAATCATCATCAGAAATATTATCAGGGACTTCGATAATTTCATCTTCATTAAAGGACGCATTGTTGGGTGATTGAATCCATACTCTAATTTTCATTAGCATATTTCTCCAATCGTGGTGCGAGCCATTCGTACGCCTGCATAGGCGAATCAAAGCTGGCATTCAATTCTTCAATCCAATCTTCTGCTTTGGGTGGATAGACATAAGTTGACCATGTTACTAAAGGAACATCGCCAAATCGATTAATTATTTGACTTGGTATTGGTAAACCAGTTACTTTTTCGTTCCACCAATAGCCGTTGTCAATCTGGTCAATTTGCTCTAACTCAATTTTCCATCCTTGCTTAACTAATTTTTGAAAAATTTTAAATCGTATTTCTAGGGACTGATTTAACCAATTAAATAGTTCCATCATTCTCTTCCTCCTCTCTTTCATTGCGCTTCTCTGCTGCCACCGTTAAGTTCATCAATTGCAACGCTGGGTCTACTCCCTGCTCTTTACATAACACGGTAATTGCTTGGTATAGAACTCCCATAATCTCTTTAGGCTCAAACCCTAGCGCATAGAAGCCAGCTAGGCATTTATCTTTATTAACTTTTAGAACAATGGTTTCTCCATGCTTATTCATCTCATCACTTCCTACATCTGTTGGATAATATGCACTAATCCCAAGATTACGAACATCAGAGCGATTGGATAAAGAAGAAGATGTTCATGTAGTGGCTTTTTCATCGGCCAAAGGGTTACTTCTCCAAATAGCAAAACAAAGAGCATCCCCGAAAGTACACATGTTTGAAATCCGAGATTAAAATAATCTTGTTTGTCCATTAGCTTTACCTTACAATGCACGGCGTTGAAGCTTAATAAATGGCAATTTACCCATTACATCAATTGTCTCATCATAGGTGAATGCCTTAGCTTCTGAACGTTCCTGTGTGACTGAAAAGTTAATATTTACACCTTGGTATTGAGTATTAACTCCAGGGACCTCTTTTAGGTAACGTGGGGATGTTGCATAGTTGCCACCAACTTCTAGGCAATACATTGGCTTATCCCGTTCATCTAATTCGGTTAAGGAATACTCCATCACAACCTTAGCAATCCTTTTTTGAACCGACTTAGATAATTTAGGACGGCCATACATCTGAAACCGGCCTACTCTTGTTTGACTTACTCTTGCTACTTCGTAATAGTCAATCATTACCATCAGTGCGTTTTCAATCTTACTTTGTTTCAAATTCAAGCCAAATTCAGCCATTTTGTTTCTAAATTCTGATGTTTCCATTTTCTTATTTCTCCTCGCTCAATATTTATTCGCCTAATTTATAAACTGGAATAAGAGGCTTATTGCCTACTGGTGCCACTACCCTGCCATTATGAACATCATCGTCATGTTGAACGGCTTCGAGACTAGTAAGTCCCTGCTGCTTATAACGATTAAGAATTGTACGCAGGTATGCAAAAGATGGTCGATCAGCATTGTCAGACATCGAATCAATCGCAAATGCTACCACGTCGCCACCAAGTTCATTCACGAACGCTTTTAATTCGTTTTGTGATTTTGGGGATGCGAGCTTTTTATAATATGAATTAAGAGTAGTACTAGTAGTAGTATTTAAATTATCTTTACTCTTACTTAACTTAACTCTATCCTTACCTAACCTAACCTGTGGATCCATTTCGGTTCCATTCTGGTTCCAATTTGGTTCCATGGTACTAATTCCTTGTCCCCGTTGAAGTTGGGGATTTTCTTCAAAAAAATTACTGTTATTTTTGGAACCATTTTGGATACATTCTGGTTCCACCTTGTCTCCACTTTGGATCCGTTTTGGTTCCATTTCGGTTCCAACTTGGTTCCGTTCTGTCTCCAAGTCGGATACAAATTGGTACCGTTTATTCTTATCAAGACCAATTAATTTTCGATCATCTGTGTAGATTGTTGGAGTATAACGATCTTTTTTTACATAGTTAGATACTAACCAATCCTTAATAACAACCACACCATCATCAAAGACAATCAAGTAATCTTTTTCAACTAATGCTTTAAGATCGTCCTCACTAGCGCCAATCATGCGTTTAATTGACTTAGGATTACCCACAAATCCATCATCGTCAGCATTCATTCCCAAATGGAAATAAAGTGACTGAGCCGTCATCCCCATATCTAGGAATTTATCTGTCTCTGTTACCTTTTGACTAAACATTCTGCGTTGTGCCATTATTAATCCCCCTAATTGTTTTGGTAAAACTCATTGACTTGTTTTTCAAAGTCTTGATACTCACTTAGCCGGCTAATGTGATAGCCAATATCCTGGGCTATCTTCATTTGATGGCTATGAGACTCAACGTGCTTAAACTTATCGCATAAATTGCTAATAAAAATGGCTTGGCCAATTACATCATTGGCTAAGCTCTCAACTTTTTCTGCTGTGTCATTATCTGGCATATGGTATAATCTCCTTATAAAATCTTCTTCCCAAAGATTTTTTATTTGCCATCGGTGCTCCTATCACCGGTGGCTTTTTTATTGCAATCCCAGAGCATTAATGAATAAAGGAACAGCAGTACTACTGCTCCATCATATTCATTAATCCCTGCGCAATAGGCAATCCAAGCACCCATTAGCATCGCTACGATCCTAGAGTTAACAATCTTTGTCATTTGATCACCTCCTTCTTTGATACTTTGCCGTACTTAATCAAATTCTCAAAGTAACGAACCTGTTCCCAGACATAATCATCAGTAGGTCGTCCCCCACTGAGAAAATGCCATCCTAAGCGATAAAGCACGTCTTGAATATATTCAATTGGAAAATCATATTCAGTCATTAGAGTACAAAGACGTTTAGTGCCATCTTCCATGATCTTCACCTCCTAGTGTTTCTTGCGGTATTTTTCTTTTAGTAATTGATCGCCTCTAATAACATGGCAAACAGTACAAGCAAGAAAAATTACAATAATTACCACCCAGGGCATTGCTAGTCCTAACATCCCCTCACCTCCTTCGATTACGTCCTAGCAAGTTGTCCCAATGCTTCTTCGTTCTCCATTTGAGGAATTCTTGATAACGGTTCTCATCAATTAAGCCGTATTTTGACTTGTCGTAGATGATTGCGTCACGATAATCAGATTTAAAGCATTCGTCCATTCTCGCATTAAATGTACTGTCTGAATAGCCATAATCGGCCATGATCTCTTCTTTTGTTTTCCAGCCGTTGGCCATCATGTTAATCAGCTCCTTTCTTTTGCTATACTTAACTCATCCTCTAATGAAAATAAGTTTCCGACAGTAATTTATGAAACTGAACTTACTTATGATGGATTAGCAGACATCACTTATGATCTGTCTCATTTGCCTTCTTCAAAGTAATTAGTTCGATAGGCAAGTCAACGTCTATCTCATCCGGTATAAGCTCAACAGTAAGCTTTGGTTTAGATCCAGCTTTCATATTCAAATTTAATCCGGTAACTCCATGGCCAAGCTTTTGACCATTAAGATAAACATCGCATTCATACGAATAGCCGTTAGTTTCATAACTGGTTATTCGTTTTTTTATTTGAAGTTTTATTGGTTTCATTTGATCATCCCCTCGTTGCTGTCGTTCGTTTTGCTATAATCACCTAGAAAGGTGGTGATTTTTTATGCAAACTGTTCGTAAAGAACGAATTATTTTGAAAAAACTTATAAAATACTCCAATAAAAAGCAGGACACCATTAGTTTTGAAGCCCTAAATATTAAAGATGATTTCTATCCAAAAGAATTGGAGAAAAAACGCCTTGTTAATATTGTTGGCACTGGTCACGAAGACGATTACGGACATTTTGAACACTACAATCATCTTCGCCTCACCGAGCAAGGTAAACATTATTTTGAAAAACGATTTGAAATTAACAAAGAACTCATGCTTAAAAGTTTTTGGTTACCTATTGGAGTTGCCTTTGTCACTAGTCTTTTGACTAACGGAGTATTATACGGAATAAAATTGTTGTTAAAATAGCTATTACTGCACTTACAGAAATTGATGTTACCCATCCAAAAGCTGATTCGTTCATTCGTTTCAGCTTTTTCTTTTCCTCTTCATTCATTTGATCATCCCCCTACATATTCAAGACACGGTAAATCTTCTTGCGAATTTCAATTGCTTTGGGTGAATTGTCGCCTTTAATAGCTCGATTAACTTGTTGACGATTAATGTTTAGCAAACGGGATAATTCGGCTTGCGTCATGTCACGTTCAAGAAGCTTCATTTTGATGTTACGTTCAACATCTGCTGTTGCCTTTTCAAGTTCATTTTCTACTGGCATAGGTGCTTTTCTCCTCTCTTATTTTGTTTATCAACTTGTTGCCAACTATTAGCACATGTGCTAATATGATGTTAAAAAATAAAGCAACAAACGTTATTATCCTTAGCTTTTTTGCCTGTTGCTTAACTTGTTGACAACTATATTATTACGCACATGTGCTAAATATGCAAGGATAAATTACGCACTTTTGCTAATTGATTTTAAAAAAAGAAAAGAGAATACTTGCTATGACAACATTTGAGCGTATTAAGGAACTTGCGAAAAAGCGTGGATATACATTATCTGCACTTAATGATAAAGCTGGTTTAGGAACTAATTCAATTTACCATTGGAAAAACAAAACTCCTAGTACACAGTCTTTAAATAAAGTTGCTAAAGTGTTAGGAGTGTCAGCTGACTATCTACTAGGTGAAACCGAAAAGAAAAAGACTGCTGACCTTGCAGACAAAGATACTGTCTTTACATTTGAAGGGAGGGAAATTCCACCAGAAGATCTAGAATACATGAAACGTTTATTGCGTGGTGATGATGAATGATATATCAACAAACAGAAGAAGCTTGCGATTATTTGCTAGAAAAAGCTAAAGAATATCATATTGATGTTAAGTGGAAACATTTTTCGCCTACCACCCCTCCAGGTAGCAGTTATGAATACAGACGTGTAGTAATGAATCTTGATTGGCATAGACCCGAAGAACTAATTTTTCAATTAGCGCACGAGATTGCCCATGTTATTCACGGTGACATTGGAGATGTGGTCTTTTATCATGCAAGCTTTACAGGAAAAGAATCAGTTGAATATAAAGCGAACGTTGGGGCCGTTGAATTATTAGTTCCCTTTTATTGCCAGGGAACTGAATTTCAATGTGTCAACAGCGCTAATTTTATGCAATCTTTTCATGTGCCTCACTACCTTTCTGATGTAGTAAGGGACAAAATTTGGGAATGTTATGTGAAATAATGAATTTATGACCAAATACTGAAGTCATTAAAAGCTGAAATTTATATTAAGGAGGCTTTTTCAAATTATGAAAAAAGCTATTTATAAAGGAATGGTATTAGTCGCTGCTATTTCCTTTACTGGTATTGTTACTGTCGCTACTTCACCTGCTTCAAAGGTCGAAGCCAGTTCTTCTGCTTTATCAAAAACATATAAAGTAGGCAAGACTGCTACATACAAAGGGGTTTCACTTAAAGTTAACAGTGTGAAATATGTAGAGCCTGGAGAATATGACTCTATCGATTCTGGAAAGCACTATATTGTTGCTAATGTAACCATTACTAATAAGAGTCGGAAGAGTTATGACTACAATCCATTTGACTTCAAGCTAAATGTTAATGGTAATAACACCGATTTTGATGCTTCACCTGATGATGTTGAAGATTTATTAGACAGTGGAACGTTAGATAAGGGTTCATCTGTAACTGGTAATTTAGCCGGCGAAATTAAGCAAGGCGCTAAAAATCCTAAGCTAAAAATGCAAGTGAACGTTCTAGATGATTCCAAGAATATTACGTTCAGCTTAAAATAGGGGGATCTTTCATGAAATTAAAAATTAACTTTTGGAATGCTATTTTAGCAATTTTTAATTGTTTTTTATTCTCAGCATCCTGGTTTGTTATTTTTGCAACTTCATTCGATGATGCGTTTAACGACAATAATAATACCGGTTCCGTAGCAACATTTTTCTATGCAATGGCATGGATTGGGGTAGTGCTTAGCATTGTAGCTATATGGAAATCAAAAAAAGCTAAGATTTCTATTGTTGGCCCGGTATTATGTTTAGTTGGTAATTTTGCTTTTGGATTATCTGCTGTATTCGCTCTTCCATCAATCGTTGTATTAGTTATTGGCGCAGTTTTTAGTTTTAAACAAAAACCAGTTCAAGCAGAAACAAGCCAAACAATTAAATAAATAATTTAAACCGGTCGAAATCGACCGGTTTAAAAAGGCACTATAGCGAACATATGTACGAAAACAAAGGAGGTATGTATAGATGTGGGTAGAAAAACGGATCGTTAACGGTAAGAGCCGATATAAATTTATTGAGCGTTATCGTAGCGAATTAACCGGTAAATATCGCAAGGTCTCTGTTACTTATAGTAAAAATAACGCTAGTGTTCGTAAAGAAGCGACCTTTACCCTCCAACAATTGATCGACAAGAAATTAAGAGATGAACGAAGCTCAACATCAAACATAACACTTGAAGACTTGTCTAAAAAGTTTCTCAATCTTTATGAACAACAAGTAGCATATACAACCTATTATTCTGCTAAAAGAGGATTAAAGCGATTTTGCAATGACATGGGTAATAATGTTTTAGCTAAAAAGATAACTACTCAAATGCTTAATAAATATCTTGATGAGCGCTTGTATAATGAAGATAAGCATTTAAGCAACGCTGGAATTCAACTTGTTAAAAAGCATATATCTTTAATGTTTAAATATGCTGTCAAATATGGCTATCTTGCTGATGATCCAGTTAAAAATGTTGAAATTGCTTGGCGAAGTGAAACCAAAGAAAAACGTGAAAAGATCGAAAATAAATACTTTACTGATGATGAGTACAAGGCAATCATGACAGATTGTGACCAACGAAATCGTCAAGATATGAAAGACATCTTTGAGTGGTTGTTCCTAACCGGCATGCGTTTCAGTGAAGCAGCTGCTCTTCAAATCAAAAATATTCAAATTGAAGATGGTAACTATGTAGCCAAAGTAACTGGCTCAATGTTTATTTATCGTAAAAAAGATGTTCCTGAAGGTGAAAAAAGGTATACAAAAAGCGATAGCGCTAAAACCATCGCTGGTAACCGAACTATTATCCTTCCCGACCAAGCAGTTAAAATTTACGAGAGAAATAAGGCTGGCAAGGATGCAGACGACTTTTTATTCATAAATAGTATAAGTGGATTCCCTATGAGAGAAACGGCTGCTAATCGCTTTTTAAAGCGTGTAGCAGAGAGGCAAAAAATAGATAAAAAATTTACTACTCATATGTTTAGACACACTCACGTTAGCAAATTAGCTGAGGTGGGAATACCATTATATGTAATTCAGAAACGTGTTGGGCACTCAAATAGCAAGATAACCGAGCAAGTTTATTTACACGTTACGAAGAAAGTTCAAGACAATTTAATTGAAAAATTGAACCAACTTGCCCCCTCAGTGCCCCCTAAAGATGATGATAAAAATGATTAGCCCTTGTCTCCCCTAGAGCATCAAGGGCTTTTAATTATTTGGATATAACCATGCACCAAAAGCACCCGCCGGCAAATATCGCTGTGTCTAAACTCATATATATCAATCCTTTCCTTGATTCATCAACGTTTATAGACGTTATGTTTTTTGACTAAATACCGAGATTTAATGAGAAATATCGAGAAACCTAGAATATTTTTTCCCATGGGAAAATCATTCAATTCACAAAGTTTTTCTAAATTATTACTTAAATATAATCCAACATATCAATTTAGATTAACTTATTGATGATGTTTTAATTGTCTCGGTACCAATCTAGTTTCTTTTTGTGCTTCTGCTATATTTTTTGCATTCTGTCTAAGTATATCTATTCGTTTTTCTAAAGTTGCAATAACATAGTCTGCAACTAAGACTTCAAACGGCACTAAATTACCTGTTTCCCTAGATGCGGCTAATGCATTCATGTATTCATTTCGTGATTTCTTATCTGGCATAATACTAATTACAGGGTAACCTGCTTCTGCTAAGGCAAAATTCATTAATAATCTTGCTGTTCGACCATTGCCATCAACAAAGGGATGAATAGAAACAAACTTCTGATGTAAATCAGCAGCATACTGAACTGGATGCAATTGATCAACTACTCTATTTGCCCATTCTACTAATTCTTGCATTTTAAATGATATTTCAGTTGGTGTTGTATATGGACGATCTTCTTGTCCATTTGGCCAAACGTTAATTACTCGGTAAGCACCAGCTTGGCTACGTTCATCAGTATTTTTTAACATTACCAAACGATTCAAATCTCTAATAGTAATTGTTGTTAAAGGCTGCTTTTGACTTGCTAAATCCATCATATAATCATAAGCTTCATTCAAATCTACCGCAGCCATTGTATCTTTTAATGAAGCACCATGAACTGTCATTCCTGTATTCAAAATAGATGCGGTTTCGTACCGATTAAGTGTACTACCCTCAATAGCATTTGATGACCAAACATGCTCAATTCTGACATCTTTTTCAAGTAACTCTACTTGTTTTTTTGATAAGGGTCTATATTGATTCATTTTGTGATGAAGGCTTGTTAATAAGTTAAGCTTATCTTTTAAATTGGTATCCATACTCATCGCCTCACTTCTTTATAATCATTTCGAAAAAGAGGTTTTAGTTTTATCTTTATTGTGTCTCCTATATCTCATTCATTAATCTTTTTCTTAGCTCATCTAGCGGAACTTAAAAAATCAAATTTTTAATTAAATCAGAATTTGCATCTATTATATTAATCTTACTTTATTTTTGAAAAAATTTTAATAATTTATATCAACTTATAAGTTTCAATAAGGAATTGTAAATGAGCCGAATTTGTTAAAGCTCGTGTGAGGCTCGTCACTAAAAATTTGGATATACAAATGGATATTTATCTCTAAATTTTCTTTAATCAGATTTTCTACAGAACTATATAATTCTCTCAGTTATCGAAAAAGCATGAAATCCATGCATTAAAAGATCAATTGGATTTGCATATACATGATGAAACAATCTAAATTTACAATGTTACCGTGCACCTTGCCTAAAAATCTTTTTTAGCAAATCACCATAATTATATAAAAGATCTCAGTATTTAGAAAATATTTTTAGTATTTGATTCCCGTATCTAGGAAGGACATTATAATATGATTTTTCTTTTAATTCTAATTTGAATCTCTTTCCCATAAAGTTAACGCGTCCTATAATAAATAGCTCTATTGAAAGGAGAGCAAAAGCAACAACACTTAAATTCATTTATGCAATAGCAATTAATTAAAATAGAATAATGAGGCTTTTAAGCATGGTTGTATATTATTATCTCCTTACCTGAAATTTATATTTCTATTATCTTTTGATCTAGTCCTAGGTAATTAAGTGTAACTATTTTACTAGACCGCCTTAATAATTTCTTTACTAGCCCAATATTATAATTACTTTGCACATATCCCCTGTACGCTCCAGTCTTACGTATTGTATGTGTTCCTACATGTTAATTTATAAAAATAACCTAGTGATCTGTTGTGTACCACTAGGTTATATAATTTATATATCTAATATTTTTGCTTTTTTCTTAATAAATTCTTCTTCTGTCAAAATTCCTTCTTCAACCAATAATTTTAAATCTCGTAGTTCATCGATTAAGGACTCTTTATTTGGTTCACTTCTATTTACCATAAAGTTTTTCTTCAAAAATAGTACTTGAGAATTATTCATTATGAAATCTAATCGAATTTCCTTATTTTTCTCATCCTTAAAGAATAGTAAGGCAGCAGATGGTATTTCCCTTTGTGTTGCCATTTGTGTATTAGTTGTTGTAGAAGTGGCATCAATCTTTCTTCCCATCGAAGCACCAACCATTGCTCCCGCAGGACCAGCCAGAAGCCCACCAACAATAGCCGAACCAGCTCTCCCGTTCATATTTCCTTCTGTATGAATTATTGTGTTAACGTCATAATCAGTCACATATTTAGGCTGATAATCTATGTTAGTTAGGTACCACTTACTATTATCCTTTGCATCAGAAAAATAGAACCAATCACTTTGTTCATTTGTTTTGTACATTAGATAACCACGAGGTAGTTTGTTTGCATTAAGTGATGGTTGAAACTCTTTTCTCCCAGGAAAGAAGAACCACATATTTAATCGTTTTATTTTATGCTTCTCTAATTCGCTTTGAAGATACTTTAATTGATCTTGTTTGAATCCATCCAGGAATTTAGGATGGATTTTATGATCTGCTGTTATCAAAAGGAAATGACGATTATTCGATAGTGTTTCATCCATTACATAGCAAAGGCTATGCAAATTATCAAAATATCTATCTTTATCCAAATACATTCTATCTCCTTTTATGGCAACAAACCCGAATTTATCACCAATAAAACTATCAAAAGATTGTTTGAAGTTTTCTAGTTCTTTTTGTTCTTTTTGAGCTAACTCAGCTTCTTTTTCGGCTTTGATACGCTCTCTATCTTTTTCTAATTGTAACTTCTGTTGGGTTTCTTCGTCCTGCTTCTTAAATCTATAACCGATGACTCCAGCCAAAAAGAAAATTAAAATTATTGGGGCCATTATTACTCCTCCGATTAATGTAAAATAACCATTCAATTATAACAGATGAGAAGCATACGTATTGTGAATATAAATAAAAAATTTCCCTTAGGGAAGTGAACCTCATAATTATTAGACAAGGTTCCAACCGTTGTGACAAACTTCACATAGCAGTGATTTTTGTTGACACTTTTTCTTTATAAATTCTGGTTATTCACAAGATTATCTCTTCTTTAGATAAATCAAATTTTCCCATGAAATAACATAAAGTATTTAGCAACGTATTATTAATATAGTGCCATTCTCAATATATCTATTCAACCATATATCAAAAACACCTGTCAGTAAATATTGCTCACATATCAACTCAACTTTTTCTTTTTTCAATGCTTGTAATTAGGATGTCTGGATTGCTTTTATTTTATCAAGAAAATCAAAAATTTTGCCTCCTTCATGCCCTCTCACTTCTATTTAAGAGATCACGCTCATAATTGCATTTTTTATAGACTGAACTATAATATTAGTAACAGTTATTTTACGTTTGTTAATAACTGTTATTGTTGAAGCGTTTCAGAAAAAGAGGCGAAGTTATTATGGCACTTAGTAAGCAAGAACGTAAGGAAATGGCTCGTAAAGCTATGGAAAAGCGTGGCAGCAAGAAGCCAGATGGTTCTGGTTTTGCAAAGATTGATGCTGACGCCAAGAAACTGAGCGAATAACTCTTTTGAAGCAATTCACTTATATATTAAAGAGACAGGGATGCGTTAACACCACTGTCTCTTTTCTTTTAGGCCTTATTTTGTTCTTTTTCACAAAATTCTGCGAGACGATCCATTCCCACTTTAATTTGATCCATCTCAGTTGCGTAACTAAAACGAAGGTAGCCTTCTCCACCCTTACCAAAGTTTGATCCAGCCGTTACAGCAACCTTGGCTTCATTGGCAAGTTGATAAATTAGCTTATTATCATCCTGATTGAGGAATGACGGAATCTTAGCAAAAATATAAAATGCGCCCATTGGTTGACTACATTCAAATCCCATCTCTGTAAGCCGTTTATACATATAGTCACGCCGTTTGATATATTGGGCGTCCATTTCCTTTGTTGCCTCGTCTCCGGCCTTTAAAGCGGCTTCTGCAGCGTCCTGGACAAATGTTGCAATATCCGTTACAGCAAATGCATGGACTTTAAATAGCAAATCAGTTACTTTAGCTGGTGCACAGAGGTATCCAATCCGCCACCCAGTCATTGCATAGGACTTCGAAAAACCATTAGCCAAAATTGTCTGATCTGGAATAACCTTAGCCATGCTTGAGTATTCACCATCATAGTTTAATTCACTATAAATTTCATCACAGATTGCAAAGATTGGCTTGTCCTTAATCAAGACAGCTAATTCATTCATTTCCGCTTGAGTATAGGCAATTCCAGTCGGGTTGGAAGGATTGACGAAAATAACTCCTTTTACTCGATCACCATATTTATCTAGGTACTGTTTAAGAAGAGCCGGTGTTAATTTAAAACCAGTCTTGGAAGTATCTATTTCTACTGGCGTCCCTCCAGCAATCATTACATCAGGCGTATAGATTGAAAAAGTAGGCGTTGGAACTAAAATCACATCGCCAGGATTAGTAATCGCAGTAATTGCAACAGAAATCCCTTCTGTTACGCCGTTTGTAACAAGAATCTCCGTTGCAGGATTATACTGAAGACCATATTTATTAGCTAACGTATCGGCAATTGCTTGACGTAATCCCATTGTTCCACGTTGGGGAGCATAGTGTGTCCGATTGTTTTCAATGCTCTCAATTCCGGCCTTTTTAATATATTCTGGTGTATCAAAATCAGGTTCACCAATTGTAAACTTAATAATTCCTGGAATTTTTGAAACGTATTGGGAAAAATCAAATACTTTCAACGTTGGAACATCATTTAAGATCTTCCGCATGTGTTTACTCATTTCAACCATTTTACTTAAGATCCCCTTTTTACTAACTACATATTTTAATTATATGACAGTTTAAAAGAAAAAGCATTATAAGTGGGAATTAACTTTCTAGACAAGGCGGTGGGCTAAGGATAGAACGGTGATTAGCACGGCACGGGCTGATTATCGTTCGGACTTAGCCTCGAGCCTTGTAGTTACGACGCGAAGCTAGCCTACGAGGATTTCCACGATATCGTAACAATATTCGTATAAAAAACGAGGCTGTTGAAAAAACCAAAGTTTTTTCTCAGCCTCATGCTTAACTTGATAAAATTAGTTTTCAAATGCTTTGATCATCCGGTCAAGCAATTCAATATCTGTATCACGAGAATAAATATCCATAATCTCATAGATTTGTGGTGCAGAAGTTGAACCAGTAAAGGCAAGGTTTAATGGGAAGTATAAACCACGACCCTTAATACCAGTGTCCTTACCCACTTCCTTAATAGCTTGACTGTAATCAAGGTCATCGCCATCGTTTTCAAGTTTAGCCTTTAAGCCCTTAAGAACAGCTAAAACATCTTCATTAGCGAAATCTTCGTTGTCCTTAAGCAAATCATAGTTGAATGATTGGTCAAGAACCGTGTAGTAGGACCATGCATATTGAATAACTTCAAGAAGCTTATTAACATCCCGTTGGTGAACTTTAATTGTCTTCTTAAGCAATTCAGTCAATTGATCTTCTGGGATACTTTGAAGGCGTTTAGCCTCTTCAGTTTCGCCTTCTTTAATTAGTTCCATTGTCCGATCAGTTAATTCATCGATTGACATACTCTTAATGTATTGAGCATTCATCCAATCAAGTTTCTTTTGATCAAAGTATGCTGGTGCCTTTGACATCCGCTTTGGATCGTAAACCTTAATTAACTCTTCTTTAGAGTAAATTTCACGTTCGCCAACTGGAGACCAGCCTAGGAATGCAATAAAGTTAAAGATTGCTTCATGAAGGTAACCATGCTTCTTGTATTCACTAATGAATTGAAGGGTATCTTTATCACGCTTACTTAACTTCTTCCGAGTCTTTGGATTAAAGATCAATGGAATGTGACAGAAAGTTGGGTGATCCCAGCCTAATGCTTCATAAATAGCAATTTGCTTTGGCGTATTTGAAATGTGATCAGCACCACGTAAAACATGGGTAATGTCCATGGTGTGGTCATCAACTACGACAGCAAAGTTGTATGTTGGCATTCCATCACTCTTTTCAATGATGAAGTCACCACCAAGGTTGTCAGAGTTAAATGAAACATGACCACGTGCAATATCGTCCCATTCATAATCATGGTCTTTAGGGAAGTGGAAACGAATAGTTGGCTTTAAGCCCTTTGCTTCAGCTGCCTTTTGTTCTTCTTCACTCTTACCATACCAACGACCATCATAATGAGGCGGTTCATTGTTAGCTTTTTGCCGTTCACGCATCTCAGCTAATTCTTCCTCTGTTGAGTAATCCTTGTATGCAATTCCCTTGTCTAACAATTCTTGAATGTATTTGTGGTAAATACCTTCTTTGCTCCGTTCACTTTGACGGTAAGGAGCATACTTTGGATTTGGCTTATTTGGACCTTCATCCCAGTCAATTCCTAACCAGTGAAGGTTTTCACGTTGGCTAGCTTCACCATCTTCAACGTTCCGCTTGGTATCGGTATCTTCAATCCGTAATACCATCGTTCCATCGAAGTGACGTGCAAATAAATAATTAAATAATGCTGATTGAGCATTTCCGATATGTAAGAAACCTGTTGGACTAGGTGCATACCGAACTCTGACCTTTTGATCCATGATCTAAGACTCTCCTTTAGTAACTAATTGAAATATAATTTCAATTTAAAATTGGTTGCTAGATCAACTAGCAGTCCTTAAAAACGTACTACACATATTATAATAACACGCTTTTATTGCAACAAATATAATTGTATATGAAACAACATATTTGTCAATTAACTAGTTGGTTTCGCATGAAAAACACTTAGCAAGGGATCATGCATAAGTGTTTTTCATTGCTTATTAACTTATTGGTATTAATTAGTATTGTTTCATATAATGTTGACGTTCCCAGTCAGAAACATGTTGACGATAGGAAGCATATTCACGGGTTTTGGCTTCCATAAAGCTGTTATAGAGATGTTCACCCATTGAACCCTTGATAACCTCATCGTTAGCCAAAGACTTTAATGCGTTGTGTAAAGTATCTGGTAAATCACGAATATCTTTTTCAGCTCGTTCTGCTTTCGTCATCGTATAGATATTTTCATCAACATTATGAATTGGTGGTAAGTTATTGCGTAAGCCATCTAAACCAGCTTCAAGAACAGCAGCGATTGCAAGATATGGGTTAGCCGATGGATCTGCTGACCGTAACTCAAGCCGTGTTCCCATTCCACGATCACTTGGAATTCGCACAAGTGGTGACCGGTTAGAAGTTGACCACGCAACATAAACCGGTGCTTCATAACCTGGAACTAACCGCTTATAAGAGTTGACAATTGGGTTGCAAATTGCAGTGTAGCTTCGTGCATGCTTCATCAAACCGCCCAAGAAATGGTAAGCAGTTGCGGAAAGCTTATCTTTATCGTTTTCATCAAAGAAGGCGTTAGTACCATCTTGACTAAACAATGACATGTTGAGGTGCATTCCTGAACCGTTAATACCAGAAAGCGGCTTAGGCATAAAGGTGGCGTGGAAACCATACTTCTTAGCAATTGTTTTAACAACGAACTTAAATGTTTGAATGTTGTCAGCAGCTTCTAAAGCATCTGAGTACTTAAAGTCTACTTCATGTTGACCAGGGGCAACTTCATGGTGAGCTGCTTCAACATCGAAGCCCATCTTTTCGAGAGCTAAGACGATATCACGGCGGCAGTCTTCACCAGGATCTGCTGGTTCCATATCAAAGTAATTTTCCTTATCGTTAAGATTGGTAGTTGGGTTACCCTTTTCATCAGTTTTAAAGAGGAAGAATTCTGGTTCAGGTCCAATATTAAAGTCTTTGAAGCCCATCTTCCGCATATCTTCAAGAACCCGCTTTAAGTTGTTACGTGGGTCACCTTCAAATGGAGTACCATCAGTCTTATAAACACTGCAGATTACCCGCGCAACCTTCCCGTGTTCAGCACCCCAAGGGAATGTAAGCCAAGTGGACATATCTGGGTAAAGATACATGTCACTTTCTTCAATCCGAACAAATCCATCAATTGAAGAACCGTCAAACATAATTTTATTATCCATCAATTTATCTAACTGGCTAACCGGTAGATCAACGCTCTTAATCGTTCCTAATAAGTCAGTAAACATTACTCGTAAGAAATGAATATCTTCATCCTTTACCATTTGGCGAACTTCATCTTTTGTAAATACGTGTTTACCCATAAAATTTCATTCCCTTTCATACAATCTCTACAGAAATAGATGACCATACCAATCTATCTAACATCTGCTTCTCTCCTTAACACTGTGACTTAGAATAACAATAGACAGGGCATAAGTCAATTCTATTTAAGAGCTTTATTTTAATTAAAAAAATCTTTCCTTCCGTACTTCATTTTTTTAACCAATCATTTATAAACTGCTTAATTTGATTAATATCATCGGGATAACGCAAAATATCAAACCAGTGAGTATCAGCCTTATTTCTAAACCACGTCAACTGCCGTTTAGCATAATGGCGAGAATCCTGCTTAATTTTTTCAACCGCCTCGGCAAGGCTAATTTCGCCACGAAAATAAGGAAATAATTCATGGTACCCAATTCCCTTACCTGCTGGCAGATCTTCGCCTCCTTGATCAAACAACCATTTTGCTTCTTCTAACAAGCCATTTTGAATCATCAAGTCCACTCGCTTATTAATCCGGTCATATAAAACAGGGCGATCAGTAGTCAGGCCAATTAAAAGAAAATCATTTGTTGCTTTGAACTGGGGCTGCTTAGAAAACAATTGACCTGTTTTTTGGATTACCTCTAAAGCACGAATAACCCGGCGAGTATTAGACTTGGGGATCCGGGCGCTGGCCACTGGGTCTAACTTGTTCAATTGTTTCCAAACATACTCGGCTCCCTTTTCTTCGGCAATTTTTTTCCAATGGTTACGAATTTCAAGCGTTTGTTGATCAAACTGGTCACTCCCTAATGCTAGGTTATCAGTTAAGGTTTGAAGATAAAATCCAGTTCCACCTGCAATAATCGGCAAATGATTACGCTGAGTTATTTCGTCTATTTTTTGGTCCGCGAGTTGCTTAAAACGGGCTGCGGAAAAACGCTCTTCAATATTGCAGATATCAATGAGATGGTGTGGCACATCCCCCATTTCTTCGGGAGTAACTTTTGCCGTCCCAATATCAAGGCGGCGATAAACCTGCATCGAATCACCAGAAATTACTTCTCCATCAAATTCATGTGCCAACTTTATCGATAGCGCAGTTTTTCCTACAGCGGTTGGACCGACAATCGCAATTACTTTATTCATCTTAACTCTCCAATTTTTATAAATTTTATGCTAAAACTTATCCTTCTCACTGGTAAAACGCCATTAATTCTTGCATAATGGAGGTAACCTATAAATTCGAGGAGGTTTTATGTTATGAAACAATTAGCAAAAGGTATTTTAGTTGGTAGTTTGGCAACAGTTGCTGCTATTGCTAGCGGGGTTCTTACTTTCCATAAAACTGTCATTAAGCCAGCGGAAGAAGAAGAAGAGAAGTTTGATCAAAACCGTCGAGCTGCTATCCGTAAGGGCCGCTCAGCACACCAACTTTAATTTCATTTAAGATTCAAAAATAAGGAGTGGGAACTAGCGTTGCGGCGATGCAAAACTAGTTCCACGTTATCTTGCTATTGTTCGTGAAAACAGTTGAGGCTGGGAGAAAACTTAGTTTTCTCCCAGCCTCTTTCTATTGGTTAAGTTTTCAAGAGGCTAAATTCCAAACATTAGCAAATGATTGTTTAGAATCCTCAACCATCCTGATAAAAAGCATACAAAATACTTTTTTAATACTTGGACTTCTTAGTCTTACCGTCCCACGCACGATAACCATCCTTTAAGATGTAAAGGTGATTATACCCATGCTTACCTAAAAATGCAGCGGCCTGAGTACTTAATGTCATGCCTTCATCATATAAGTAAACTGGCAAGTCCTTCCGCAATTCGCCATATTGTTGACGAAGATATGGATAAGGCAAGTTACGTGCACCAAGAATATGACCTTGTTTAAAGTCATTTTCTTGTCGCAAGTCAATAACCTGTGCTTTTCGCATTCCTTGCTTAAAGTCATCTTGACTAAGGACAGTTGCATATCTCTTTCGACGGTAAGTCTGAAATGCCCAGCTAAAAATCCATACTAACAAGATGATTATAATGACTGCATTAAGAATCATCAAGCCAGAGCTAACTCCAAGTACCACGATCATTTCCCCTTACAAATTAATCTGCATTTACAAACTGACGAGCTAATGAAGCAGCACCGATAACACCAGCATCATTACCTAATTCAGCTAACTTCAATTGAGTTGAAGTCCGAACTGTTGGGAAGGCAAATTTTTCAAAGTTTTGCTTTACCCGCTTCAAAAGGAATTCACCAGCTGCGGAAACTCCACCACCGATAACAAGGTATTCAGGGTTCAATGCGTTACTTAAGTTGGCAGTTGCTAAACCGAGGTAGAAGCAAACTTCATCAACAACAGTATTAGCAAGGTAGTCGTTTTCCTTAGCAAGGTCAAAAACAATCTTGGCTGTAATTTCGTCACCGTTATCAATCATTGCCTTCAAACGACTGTTACCTTCATATTCTTCCGCCTTATCTTGAGCGATATGAACAATTCCAGTAGCGGATGCATATTGTTCAAGACATCCATGGTTTCCACAAGTACAAAGGTATCCATCTGGCTTAACAATCATGTGACCAACTTCACCACCGGCACCAACGACACCGTGGATAAGCTTACCATTGGAGATAAGTCCACCACCAACACCGGTACCTAAAGTAATAAATGCAACATCGTCACCTTCATTACCAGCACCCTTCCAACGTTCACCAAGTGCAGCAACGTTAGCATCGTTATCAAGAGCAAATTGCATTCCAGTGCCTTGTTCAATCTCTTCTTTAACATTTTGAGTTGTCTTCCAGTTTAAGTTGTAGGCACCAATAACAGTTCCCTTTTCACGGTCAATTGTTCCGGGAGTTCCCATTCCGATTCCAATAAATTGATCGCGAGACATTTTGTATAAATCAAGGTGGTGATTAATTGAGTTAATGATGTCTGGCACAATGTGTGAACCATCATCCAAAATGTTAGTCCGTAAAGACCACTTTTGTTGAATCTCACCGTTCTCCGTTAAAATTGCAAACTTGATAGTAGTACCACCAAGGTCAACACCAATTAATTTCTTAGCCATAATGATTCCTTTCCTGGGTAAGGTTTAATACAGTTTACCCCTTTTAATTCTCGTTTGTTCTTCACGATGTTCTTTACGCAAGACAATCTTTGCTTTTGTATAAGTTGAGTTATCTACAACTCCTGATTGATAGAGGTTATCAAGCTCAATGGCCATTAACTCAATGTCATACAGTCGTTTACCCACATATACAAACACGTTGAATTCCTTTAATAATTGCTGAACATCGTATAATGTGCGGTAGTTTCTTGAGGCGATTGCCATAAATTATCACTTCAATTCTAAAGTCAAAATTACCAAACTTACCGTTAATACAGCTCCACTTAAAAACCGTTTCAGGCAGGCAACAGTTCCTAACATAGGAGCACCAACAATAAATGCAATGAAAAAGCCACCAAATAAACCGCCAACGTGTCCTACCAAGTCAACTCCTGATAGGAAAAAATCCATCACAATATTGATAATAACAAATAACAAAAAAGTACGACTTAAGACGCGAACAATAACATTATGATGAAAACAAACACCCAACATTAAAAACGCGCCAAACAATCCAAAAATAGCAGTACTAGCACCAGCTGAAATTGTCGATGGCATGAAGACCGCGCTAGTAAGATTACCAAAAAATGCGCTGACAAAGTATATAACTAACATTCGCCAATGACCGAAAAACTCTTCAATATAACGACCGATATATAGGAGAGTAACACTATTGACTACTAAGTGTGATAAACCAACGTGAAGGAACACAGGTGATACTAAACGCCACCATTCACCTTCCCTAATTAAGGGCGTACTACGAGCACCCATGTTAAGGAGAGTTACTGTATTAGTTGAACCACCTGCATAAGCTAACCAGCAATAAACTAATACCTGAAAAATTATTAAGGTAAGCGTCACAGGCGCCAATCTTAGTCCCTGTGTCCGCATCTTTTATATCCCCGGTAAGTACAACACTTTATCTATCCGCTGATCGAATTCTTCTGGTTCCCATTCGTTTTCTTCAGCTAGTTGCGTTGTTAATGCCATTGAAATTTTAGGACCCTTATAGTTCTTTAGGTAACGATCATAATAACCGCCACCAAAACCCAACCTGTTACCAGATGCGGTAAAGGCTACTCCAGGAACAACCATCAAATCAATCTCATCTGGAGAATAAACTTGGCCATCATGTGGCTCTAAAATACCAAAAGACGTCTCGTCGAAATCGGTATCTTCATTTAATTCAACAAATTCCATTTGACGATGTGGCAACGTCCGCGGAACAACAATCTGTTGGCCCTTATGACGCGCATGAAGAATAATAGGTGCAGTATCAATTTCAAAAGATTGACTTAAAGTAACCGCAATTACCTTAGCCCTTGTCCATTCCGGTTGATCATATAGCAAAGATGCTAATTTTCTCTCTTCGTAAAGACGGGTGTTTAAATCTAATTGTTGAAGGCGCGCAATATATGCTTGTCGTAACTCTTTCTTTGAATAAGCCATTATGTTATGACCGCTCCTTTATAGTGAAGTAACAAACGGTATCAGATTTTATTATCACCGCTTAACGGAATTTATGCAAGCGTTTTTTTATAAAAATAAATAAAAAGAGCCGGTCTCCCAGCTCCTTTATATGGTCATTACTTAGTTTCCCGATGTAATGTAACCTTTTGTTCCCGTGGACAGTACTTGTTTAATTCAAGACGATCTGGGTTATGACGACGGTTCTTGCTAGTTAAGTAAGTCCGTTCGTGGCATGAAGTACATTCAAGTGTAATGTTGACACGCATTATTTTGACCTCCAAACTATTTCTTTTATTTAACGTGGTTATTTATCGTAACCCTAACTCGTACAACTATATCATTTATTCTTCTATTTGGCTAGTAATTTATCAAAGTTTGTTAAGGAAATTTCCTTGACAGTTTAATTAGTCACCGAAACCCTTGGGACTCTGAACAGTCTTCCAGTAGGCTTCAAAAATTTGTTTTGCCATTGTAAGGTTGGCACCACCATCGGAATTTGAAGCTCCTGGAATAGCCAAAGCAACTACGACTTGCGGATTATCAGATGGCGCAAATCCAGCAAAACTTAAAGTAGTTGTTGAGTGCGACTTGTAGTAGGTTTCAGCAGTCCCTGTCTTACCAGATACTGATGGTTTAACAGATGCCAACGCTTTACCAGTAACATAACGGTTAGACCCATGAACCACTTGATAAAGCCCTTGTTTAACGACATCAAAGTCAGCTTTAGAAGCCGGAATGGTTAATTGAACTTGTGGTTTTGTTGTGTATTCAACGGCACCAAGTTGACCATTGGCTTTCGTACCACGGATTTCTTTAACAATGTATGGTCGCATCCGGTTACCACCGTTAGCAATGGTAGACATATATTGGGCAAGTTGAATCAAAGTATAACCATCATAGTTACCATATGACAAGTCAAGTGCCGAACCGATATGCTGTTGGTCAGCAGGTCCTGTATAACCGCTTGTTTCGCCAGGTAAGTCGATTCCAGTTTTAACTCCTAGTCCAAACATGTTGAAGTAACCCCGCGCTTTAGCAAAAATACTTGGTTTCATTGTAATTTGCGCGTTTGGTGTATATTTCATCCCTGCTTCTTTCATGAGTAATTGCATCATATAAGAGTTAGAAGAAACTTCGAGCGCTGTTGCTGCATTAATTGCCATATTTGCTGATCCACCATGGTTAAACCATGATCCCTTAGACGAAGTTCCGGCAAGCTTAATCGGCATATCGGTTAAGGTATTATTTGTTGGCGTAATTACACCATCCATTAATGCCCCCATAACCATCGCCGGCTTTACAACTGAACCCATCGTAATTGGGTGATTGATAGCACCAATTTCATCAGGAGTTTCTTTACCTGTTGCTGGATCACGATCAATTCCAGCCATCGCATAAATTGCACCGGTATTGGGATTCATTACTACTGCATATACCCCAGTGGAGTACTGGTTTCCGGCAGCTGAGTAATTATTTTTCAAAATCGATTGAACTTGCTTTTGGAACTTTGAATTAATCGTTAGTACAAGGTTATCACCCTTTTTACCTGGGTACTTAGTCTTTTCTTTAGTTACATCATTTCCGTTAGTAGTAACTTCAGTTTGTGACTTCGAACCGGCTAAAGTTGATTGGAACTGCTTTTCAAGATAACTTTGCCCAACGCTATCATTTCGAGAATATCCTTGAGCAAGTAGTGAATTAACTTCATCACTTGGTAAACCAGTAGTTGAGACAGTTCCTGTTAACGATTGAATATCTGTACCTTGTGGGTAATTACGAGTCCAAGACGTTCCAATCTTTACCCCTGGCATTTCATTCAGGTGTTCCCCAACTGCTGCAAGCTCTTTAGCACTAACACCCGTTTCTTTAATATAAGTTGTTGAAAGGGAATATGCTCCACTCATTGCTGCATAAATTCGGGCATTATTCTTTTGCTGATCTGTAAGCTCCCATGAATCAGGATGCTTACTCAAATATTCGAGAGCTTTATCATATTTAGTATCTTCAGAATCTGCATCTGAAGTCTTGACATGTTTCAAAACACTCTTAAGCCGCTCTTTATCAGCAAGGTAATAATCCTCTTCATTTCGATCAGTTAAGCGCGAATTTTTATTAGAAACAGACACATATTTTCCTAAACGATTAGCAATCTGATAGAGCTGATCAGTAGTTACATTGGCCCCTTTAGTATAGGTAATGGCTTGATGAGTTTGATTACCAACAAGAACGTTACCTTGTGAATCATAAATCATCCCCCGTTGTACATTATTCGTCTGCGTTGTTGTATCTGATCGCTTTACTTCCGCTTTAAATGATGTTCCTTGTAGAACTTGAAGATAAAACAGGCGAATAGTTAACGCTAATAATAAGATACCAACAATCCATAATAGCATGTTCAGCCGGAATGGAATAATTGACTGCGCATTTTGACGCTTTTTGGTACGTGAACCAAATAAGTTCATTATTCGATCAAAGAATTTCACGGTTTTATAATTCTCCTTCATCGTAGTGAATCTATTTTAACAAAAATTACCTGCTTTAACAGATAGTTACCACTACTAACGTGAAAATAATACTCTTTATTTTATAAGAAATGAAGAATTTATTCCAATGATTTAATGAAATTTAATGAACAATAGTAATGAATATCATTTTAAAAAAGGATATGATAATGTGGATGTGTCTATTTAATTGAGAGAAGGAGAATTTTGCTGTGTTTTTATATCAACATCATCGTTTATATCGACGCAAAATTTTGATTGCAAGTTTCCTGTTACCAGTTATTTTGATGGCTTGCTATTTTGCATACCGTCAAATGACTCCCTTTGGTAAAAGCAGTTTATTAACCGTTGATCTCGGTCAACAATATGTCGATTTTTTCAGTTACCTTAGAAATACTATTCTCCACCATCCTAGCAGTTTCTTTTATTCGTTTAGCAAAGGACTGGGTGGTGAAATGTTTGGAACTAATGCATATTACTTGCTAAGTCCATTAAACTTAATTTTGTTATTCTTCCCCGCCCAGCATCTTGCAAGTGGGATAACCATCGTTACACTTGTTCGATATGGCCTGGCAGGATTGAGTTTTGCTTGGCTAATGCAAAAGACTGAGCTACAACAGGGGTGGCGAATTTTAGCATTCAGCACTGTTTATTCAATGAATGGCTGGATGATTGCCAACCAATTAAATATGATTTGGCAAGATGCTTTAATACTTTTGCCGTTAATTATTTGGGGACTCCTCAAACTTATTTATCAAAATCGTGTTGGCACTTATATCTCTTGGCTAGCCGTAATGCTGATTGATAATTATTATATGGGCTGGATGATTGCCATCTTTACTTTTCTATTTTTCCTCTGGCAAACACCAGCGTTGGCATCATGGCGACAACGGGGAGTAATCTTTCTCCGATATCTCGGCAGTTCGCTGCTTGCGGCGGGTATTTCAGCAGTCATTTTATTGCCAACTTTCTATGCCTTATTGCAAAGTAAAGGAACGTACACTGAAACCAGGATTCACAGCCGCGTTGAGTACTTTGCTCCTAAAATGCTTGGAAAACTTGTCCCTGGATCATTTAATTTTAATCAAATGCCAAGTGGTCAACCCAACATTTATATTGGAATGCTATTAATGCTCGGCGCTTGTCTCTACTTTTTCAATAATCGCTTTGACCTTCATCGTCGTTTGATTGGGGCAGCCATTTCTATTTTCTTTATTTTCTCATTCTGTTATGAGCCATTAGATCTTTTATGGCACGCTGGGCAGTTTCCAGTTTGGTACCCTTATCGTTTTTCCTACCTCTTCTCTTTCTGGTGCATCTATCTTGCTGCTAAAGTGCTTCAACCTGATTTCAAAATAAAAAAGCGCAGTGCACTTATCCTGACGTTGCTTATTATCGCAATTTACTGGTATGTTGGGACACTTAACTTATCGTATATTAATAGCAGTCAACGGAATATCGGCTTATGCTTTGCGCTGATCGCTGTTAGTTGTCTTTGTATTCCCCGCACAAATTCACCGCGCTTATACGATGCACTACTTGTTCTCCTTGCTGTCTGTGATATTTCTATGAGTGGGTACACGGCGCTTAATAAGATCTCTTACGTTTCACAGCCTGAATTTGGCAACTACACACTCGCTCTTGATAAAAGTATAGAAAAACTAAAGAAACATGATCCAGGCTTCTACCGCGTTGCAAAAACTTTTATGCGAACAAAGGATGATCCCTTCCAAGCAGACTTTAATTCTGGTGACCATTTTGGTTCGACCTTAGAGCCGCCAATTCCAGCCTTCATGGGTGCTATTGGGCAACCAGACGGGGATGGTTTTGTTACTTATACAAATGGAACCCAAGTGGGTGATGCGCTTCTGGGTTACAAATATACCATGGATGCCCGGAATACTTCAGCTGGGCAGGCATTACCCCTATCAGGTTTCCGTCCTGATTGGTATAGTTACCCATTAGTAGGTTCAACTTCAGCAGTCAATCTCCGTGAGAATCCACATGCGCTTCCGATTGCGTTTGGAGCTAATGCCGCCATCCTTCACCTTCAACGGACAACAATGGATCCTTTAAACTATCAGTCACAAATTTTTCAAACGCTTGCCGGTCGACCAACACTTCATTCATTATTTGCCGTTCAAAACTTTAATTCCGTCAAATTCAATAATGTTCAAAGTGCTAAGCAAATTACTGGTACAATCTTTAGAAAGCAAAACCTGCTTAAACCAGCATCGGTTCAGCTAGAATTTATTCCGCCAACCAACGATTCTTACTACTTAACACTCGGACCAAACGTTGAGGATAATGCCACAATCACAATGAATAACAAAAAATTCACCCAATATGACACCTTCCGTAATACAGTAGTAATCAACGTTGCCCATGATCAAAAAGGGCAAAAAATCCTTGTCAATTTGCAACTAAAGAAAGCAACACTTTGGATGCAAAATGTTAGTATCTATCAACTAAAACAACGATCGTTTATGGCAAGTTTAAAGACACTCCAAGAATCTCCCTTAAAGATTAGTTCATACCGTAGTAATCGGATCGTTGGCACAGTCAATCTCCAGCGTAATCAGCGCGTGTTGATGACCACTATTCCTGCTGCTAAGGGTTGGCATGTTAAGGTAGATGGTAATTCTACTACTCCACAGACCGTGCTTAATACGTTTATGGCCATTCCAATGAGTCCCGGAAAGCATCAGGTTGAATTTTATTACCGGCCACCATTCCTCATTCTTGGACTTATAATTACAATTATAAGCCTAGGTTTAACTGGTTGGTGGGTTAAGAAAGAACATCAAATAAAGACAATGTTTGATTAACAGTAAAGCTCTTTAGCATACTACCATTGGATAGTGCATGCTAAAGAGCTTTTTACTATATAAAAAATTAATGCTGAGATGCTCCAGTCGAGGCATCAGACTTATTATCTGAATGATCATCAGCGTCATTAACAAATCCAGCGACGTCAGGCGTATCGCCATCTTCATGTTGAAAATGAAAAACCGGTCCATCGGCTTGCGGATCATAGTCAACAGTAGTTATAAGATCCTTAAAGAACCATTCATCTAGCGAATCAATGTGATAGTTAATACCATCTTTCTTAACCTCTAAAATTGGGTCAACTGGTTTATCTTCACGAGTAAATCCTTGCGAAAATCCATGATGGACTTCGGTTTGGCCATAAGTTTTACCGTAAAACTTTATTCCATTCCCTGGTTCTAATCCCATTTCATCACGAAACCAGCGACTTGCAGCATCAGTAATAATTAATTTCATTTTGTTTCCCTCCAGCGTATAGTGGCATCGCTTTCATCCACCTTACTATAGCATAGTAGAAAAATAATACCAATAAGAAAAGCGAGGGGACTGTGAGATAATTCAAGGTACTTTCATAAAAACAAATAGCGCAGTACAACAATGGCCTCCAACGCTCGGTAAACCTGAACATTGAAGGCCTATTATTGCTTGCAGGGGGTTCCAAAGGCTAGCTTCGCGTCGAAAAACGAAGCCACAAGTACCTTCTGTCTCGCTCCCTCTTTGCTTAAATTATTTTAATTAATCAACCTTGATAATCTTTAACTTGATTGTCCCGTTAGGAACGTCAACTTCGACAACTTCACCGACTTTGTGTCCTAAGAGGCCCTTTGCCATTGGGGATTCATTAGAAATCTTACCGTTGAATGGATCAGATTCTGATTCACCAACAATTTGGTATTCTTCTGGTTCTTCATCTGGCAATTCTTGAATAGTAATTGTCCGTCCCATGGATACTTCATCCTTATCGACATCTTCATTATCGATAATTTCAGCATATTGAAGCATGTTTTCAATTTGGGCAATCCGGCTTTCAACCATTGCCTGTTCATCTTTTGCTGATTCATATTCTGAGTTTTCAGATAAATCACCATAACTACGAGCAATCTTTATCCGCTTAATAACTTCTGGTCGACGCTTCAAGCGGTATTCTTCAAGTTCATCTTCAAGCTTTTTCTTCCCTTCAAGGGTCATTGGAAAAGTTTTTTCTTCAGCCATTATAAACACTCCTCATAATTTATCCAGTGCAACATTACCATTTCTACTTCAGCTTGTAAATACCTATTGTAATTCCGTATGTCCACGTTTTACTAAAATATCACGGATCTTTGTAGACAATAGGTCGATTGCAACTTGGTTTTCGCCACCTTCTGGCACGATAATGTCAGCGTAGCGTTTAGTTGGTTCAACAAATTGATGATACATTGGTTTAACCGTAGCTAAGTATTGCGTAATAATGGAATCAAGAGACCGTCCACGCTCTACCATGTCACGTTGAATCCGGCGAATAATCCGAATATCATCATCTGTATCAACGTAAACCTTAATATCCATTAAATCACGTAAACGCTCATCATCAAGAATTAAGATTCCTTCTAAAATAATGACATCAGTTGGTTCTACGTGAACGGTTTTGTCTGAACGTGTATATTGTGCATAGTCGTATACCGGCATCTCAATAGCCTTATTACTCCGCAAGTCCGTTAATTGCTTAATTAAAAAATCTGTATCAAACGCAAGTGGATGATCATAATTTACTGCTTTACGTTCACCCATTGTCATATCTGCCTGATCATTATAGTAAGTATCTTGGTTAATAATCTGAATCGCTTGCCCATGCAATTGGTCATAGATTTTATTGCTTACCGTTGTTTTTCCACTACCGGAACCACCTGTAACACCAATAACTACTGGACGCTTATTCTGTTGAATACTCATCAATTTGTCTCCCTCATAAAACTTTCTAATCTGAAATAGTATATAGCACTCTTTTGTGATGCGCAAGATAATTACTAATTTAAATTATTAAAGATGAGGCAAAAAGAAAATATTAATGCATCACAACATAGTAATTTCCGGGGAAGTATTGTTGGGCAGTAATTTTAACTGTTTCATTTTCATTTGGTGCTTGAATAATCCGACCATCCCCAAGTGAAATGGCGACGTGGTACGGAGCATCATCAGAACCGTAGAAAACAAGGGCCCCATATGGCGCGTTTAAAACATTATCGTGAATATGTGGTCCTAAAGCTTGTTGTTCATACGTCGTCCGTTGTGGGATACCGTAACAATATTGAACCAACCCAGAACAATCAAATCCACCTGGTTTATTACCACCCCAAACATAAGGAGTTCCTAAGTAAGACATTGCCTTGTTAACAGAATCTTGTAGACTTTGACTGTTCTTGTTGGTTGGATCTTTTTTCTCAGTATTATTAGCAGGTGTCTCATTTTTATCTTTGGTTGGAATTGTCAACTTTTGTCCTGCAAAAATCAACTCTTTATTTTGCAGGTGATTAGCGGCAGCAATGTCATCCGCACTAACATTATACTTTTGCGCAATCCCGTTTAAATTATCGCCAGCGTTGACTGTAACAGTTGTATCAGCTTTTGCAGTTACAGTACCCATTGCCATTGCGCCAGCTACCCCTAATGATGATGCAAGAATTTTCTTTGTTGTTGATTTCATTATTTCGTTTATCCCTCTTTATATTAAATATCATTATTTCATTATCAAACTATTAACAAAATAGCAGAAAATTTTCAGCGCTTCAACCACTAATTATTTCTTTAGTGGTTAGCCCTATAATATAAATACGTAAAAAATAATTATTTGCACTAAAAAAAGGCCGAAAAATTCCAGCCTTTTAAATTTTAACGAATTTCTGCATCAACCTTATCTTGCAAGTAAGCAGTAACTTTATCAAAGGCCGCGTTTACTTGGTCTTCAGTCAACGTTCCTTTATCATCTTGATAAGTTAAGGTGTAAGCTAATGACTTCTTACCGGCAGGAAGGTGAGAACCAGCATAAACATCAAATAGGTGAATATCTTTAAGGTAAGCTCCTCCTTTTTGCTTAATGGCCTCTACAATTGTTGCATTTTCAACATCCGTATCAACCAAGAGGGCAATATCGCGAGTGATTGAAGGATACTTACTAATAGGTGTATATTCATTTTCAATTTTCGGTGCAGCCAGTAATAATTCTAGATTTAATTCAAATACATATGTTTCTGGAATCTTATATTCCTTAGCAGTTTGGGGATGAACTTGCCCAATGAAACCAACTAATTGGTCATCAACCATAATATCAGCTGTTCGTCCTGGATGCATTTCTGGACGATCACTAGTTGGAACATAAGCAACCTTACCAGCAATTCCCATATTCTTAAGGTAACGTTCAACGATCCCCTTTAGTTGGAAGAAATCAATCGGTTGATCCTTCTTATTCCAGCTATTAGCTACCATTTGGCCGGTGACCGCAGCTGCAAGGTGTTCTTGTTCTACTGGACGTTCATTCCCCATTGGCAAGAATACCCGGCCTTCTTCATATAGTGCTACGTTATCAACATTCCGCGCCACGTTATAGGCAACGTCATTAAGCAAGCCGCTAATGATATTCATTCGGGTAGCTACATGGTCAGAACTCATTGGGAAGTCGAGCTTCATTGGTTCAGCAAGTGGCTTAATTTGGAACTGTTTAGCCTTCTCAACAGTTGTTAAGGAATAGCTAATTGCTTGAGTTAAGCCCATTCCTTCGAGGTCATGACGACTTGCCCGAATAAACCGTTGCCGTGGAGTAAGTCCTCCCCGGTTACGCGTCATCGTTGGTAAAGTAGATGGTAAATTATCATAACCGTAAATCCGCGCAATTTCTTCATAAAGATCAGCTGCAAGGCTAATATCCCACCGTCGTGCTGGGGCAATCACTGTTAATTGATCACCATCAACAGTGTAAGCAAATGCCAAGCGATCAAAAATATCAGTAACTTGTTCCATGGTTAAGGAAGTTCCCAGAACATGATTAATCTTCGCCAGGGATAGTTTGATTGGGGTATCAACTGCTGGCGCTTCACTACCAGTAACAATTCCTGCTGTAATCGTTCCCCCAGCAAGCTCCTTAATCATTTCAGCTGCTTCATTCAATGCGGTTTCAACGGTTGCTGGATTGATTCCGCGTTCAAACCGCATTGAGGATTCACTATGAAGATCTAAGCGCCGTGCTTGCTTCCGGACCATTACTGGATCAAAAATGGCTGCTTCAAGGGCAACAGTTGTCGTATCATCACTTACTGCAGTTCCTTCTCCACCCATCGTTCCCGCAAGAGCAACTGGCTGGTCATCGACAGTTACAACAATATCATTTGCTTTTAAGGTTTGTTCATCCCCGTCTAACGTAACAAACTTTTCACCTTCATTAGCGTGGCGAACCCCAAACTTTTTACCAGATAATTGGTCATAATCATAGCTGTGGAGTGGTTGACCATATTTAAGGAGAATATAATTAGTTACATCCACGACATTATTTACAGGACGAATACCACTGTTCCAGAGGCGAATTTGCAGCCATAGTGGACTTTCGGCAATTTTAACACCTTTAATTACCCGTAATTTATAAGTTGGCGCAATCTTTGTATCATTAATTTCCGCCTGAAGAAGATCCGCTGTCTTTTCAGTCCCTTCTTCTTTAATTGCAACTTCTTTAAAACGCGACTTTAACCCGTAAAAGGCTGCGATATCATTAACATTTCCATAAATACTAAGCATATCTCCACGGTTAGGAGTTACGTCTGTATCGATGATCGTATCGTCCATTCCTAAGTACTTAAATACAGAATCACCATTTTTAGCATCATCTGGTAAGAAGTAGATCCCATCTTCGTAATCTTTAGGCGCAATCTTGTCGCTAAAGCCAATTTCTTGAAGGGCACAAAGCATTCCATTTGATTCAACACCACGAATCTTACCACGCTTAATTTTTTGGTTATCGGCAATTCGCGCACCGTGAAGGGCAACGATTACCTTTTTACCTTCTTGAACATTAGGAGCACCACAAACAATTTGAATCGGTTCTTCTTCGCCAACATCAACTTGACAAACATGAAGGTGGTCTGAGTCAGGGTGATTTTCACATTTTACTACTTTCCCAACAACGATCTTTTTTAATCCGTCGCTCAGCGAGTAAACGTCATTAATGTCAACAGAGGTACGAGCAATCTTTTCAGCTAAATCTTGAGGGGCAACATCTAAATCAAGGTATTCTTGAAGCCATTGATATGATACTTTCATTTCACATTATCCTTTCTGGTCAAATTGGTTAAGGAAGCGGACATCATTTTGGTAGAAGTTACGGATATCATCAACACCGTACTTCAGCATGGCAAAACGATCTGGTCCAAGTCCAAAGGCAAAACCGCCATATTCTTCTGGATCAACACCCGACATCTTAAGCACATTTGGATGAACCATTCCAGCACCAAGAACTTCAATCCAACCAGTTTGTTTACAAATTGCACAACCCTTACCAAGGCAGTTGAAACAAGTAATATCTGCTTCAACGGATGGTTCAGTAAATGGAAAGTAACTTGGCCGTAAGCGAACCTTTAACTTGTCACCAAAAAGATTTTGAGCAACTGCCTCAAGAGTTCCCTTCAAATCAGCCATGGTAATATTTTTACCAACAACCATCCCTTCAATTTGGTGGAATTGGTGACTGTGAGTCGCATCATCAGTATCACGCCGGTAAACCTTACCTGGTGAAATCATCTTTAGTGGACCTTGACTAAAATCATGTTTTTCGAGCATCCGCGCTTGCATTGGTGACGTTTGTGTCCGCATCAAAACAGACGGCGTAACATAAAATGTATCTTGCATGTCACGAGCTGGGTGATCCTTTGGCAAGTTAAGCTTTTCAAAGTTATAAACTTCTTGTTCAACTTCATCCCCAACTGCTACTTCATACCCCATTGATACAAACAAGTCCACAACTTGGTCAATGATTTGTTGAATAACATGAGGTTGCCCTTGTGCTACTGGTGTTCCAGGAAGAGTAACATCAATTGTTTGAGCTGCTAACTTAGCATTCATGGCAGCTTGTTCTAGCTCAGCACGCTTTTCTTCAATCGCAGCTGATAATTCATCCCGCACCTTGTTAGCAAATTGCCCTACTTTTGGCCGTTCTTCAGCACTAAGCTCACGCATGCCCCGAAGAACTGAAGTAATAGGTCCCTTCTTTCCCAGCATCTTTACGCGGATTTCATTAATTCGCTTTAAATCGTCTGATTGTTTAATATCTTGCAATCCTTCTTCACGAAGTTCGGCTAATTTCTCTCTTAGTCCCATATTTTCACTCCTTAATTCAAAAAAGCCTCATCCCAATATAGGGACGAGGCTTCGCGGTACCACCCTAGTTTGTAGGAACAAATCCTACACACTCAAATAATCAATAACGGTGATTGGCCGGAATACCATTACGTATCAGCTCCGAAAGTGAAATTCGCCTTAGATCACTGATTGCAATTCTCAGCTTATGGTTGCAACTCTCTAACAGGATCGTCTAGCTACTAGCTCTCATCATCGCTTTTAATTCAATTACATATTCTAGACAATCATCTGTAAGGCGTCAAGCGTTATTTTAAATCCACTTGTCACTCCATGCATGAACAGCTTCCATGACTGGGCGCAATTCTTGACCACGCTCAGTCAAAGAATAATCTACCCGACTAGAACCTTCGTAAGTGTTACGAATAACAATTTGTTCATCTTCGAGTTCTTTTAATCGTTCACATAAGACTCGATCGCTGCACTTTGCAATGCTACTGGCAATATCCTTAAATCGCATGTTGCCATTTTTAAGT
Source organism: Limosilactobacillus secundus (assembly GCF_020784695.1). NCBI lineage: Bacteria > Bacillati > Bacillota > Bacilli > Lactobacillales > Lactobacillaceae > Limosilactobacillus > Limosilactobacillus secundus. The sequence continues at coordinate 33,861 of NZ_JAJGUA010000034.1, read as the reverse complement.
AGCACTTCAATGATTAATCCATTCCATTTCTTTCCCAAGATCATAAACGTACGTGTAAATTTTGGACAAAGTTTACAGTCTTCATCAAGCGCCTTTTCTGCTACTAATTGTTCCATAATTTAACTCTCCTTCTCCTCTACCAAGTTGTTCGCATCCGACGTTTCTTAATCTTTCGACGCATCTTTGCACGTAGCGGGCCAAAGAATTCATGCTCTGCTTCAAAATCATCAACTAGCGATACAATTAAACTCTCCGGGTAGCGCGGCACTGCCAACGTTGCGCCAAACATATGCTTAAGGATAATATCCTTTTCTTTTTTATTTAACGGGGTTAGCTTTTCAGCATTGCGTAATGCAACTCGGGGATGAATAAATGCATGGGTTCCTAAATTAAACTTAGTCGTCCGCCAATCATAATAAAAGAGATCATGCAAGAGACCTGCCCGTGCAGTACTGCGATAATCAAGATGCATTTTTTTAGCAATTTTGTAGCTATCATACGAAACCGCAATAGAATGTTGCAGGCGGGTAGAGTGATGATGCTGAGTATAGTTCGCTAGCTTTTGGACAGCTGGCTGGGCTAAAAGATCGGCAACAATTGAAACATACTCTTTATCGGCGCGCCATTCATTTTTTGATTTCATGTAATACCCCTTTTCTATATTATTGCAATTATCATACACGATTTTAACGAGAAAATAAATTAATTTAAGCTAGATTTTGATTAAGCTGAAACATTAAGATTCCTGCAGAAATAGCCACATTAAGCGATTCCGCTTCACCACGCATCGGAATATAGAGATTATCAGTTGTCTGTGAAAGAAGATCACCGCTCATCCCCTGGCCTTCATTGCCCATGATTAAAGCAAAAGTATCACCAGGATCAACAGTCCGGAAGTTCTTGGCTTGAGGATTCAGTTGTGTTCCATACACCGGAGCATTGATTGATTTAAAATCATCAATCCACTTTCTTAAGTCACCCTCAAACATTTGAAGATGGAATTGGCTTCCTTGCATTGAACGAACAACTTTGGGACCAAATAAGTCTGCTGAGCGTTGTCCAACTACTACTCCAGTAAACCCAGCGGCATCCGCTGTTCGCACCATTGTCCCCACATTTCCTGGGTCTTGAACGCGGTCGAGGAAAAGCCATGCCCCATGCAATGGTCCTGCCGGTAAACGATGAGAATCTGGTAAAGCAACAACCGCAGCAATCCCTTGAGGCGTTACCGTATCAGTAATATGCTTCATGATCTCTTCAGTAACTTCATAGGTTGCATTAGCCATTCCTTCAAGTTCTGGATGGGCAGCTAATTGTTCAGCTGTTCCTACTACTTCTAAGAGCTCGATTCCTGCTTTGGATGCTTCTTGAACTAAGTGCCAGCCATCTAACAGGTAAGTACCAGTCTGGCGCCGTGCTTTTTTGGTTTGCAGCTTTTTCCAATCTTTAACGTGCTGATTATGAATTGATGTTAATTGTTCCATATATTTTGCATACTCCTTCTTGTTAATTAAATTATACCATGTTCCTGTTGTACAATTGTTATTAACTAATAATAAGTTTTCATTAAGGAGTTTTAATTATGGTTAATTATCATCTTACCATTACTGGACGCGTTCAAGGCGTTGGTTTCCGCTGGAGCGTCTATCAGTTGGCACAGCAAGCAGGAATAGAAGGAATCGTTATGAATAAGCAAGACGGGAGTGTTTATTGCGAATTGCAGGGGCCCAGTGAGATTGTTAAACAATTAATCTCTAAAATTAAAGCTGGACCCACCCCCTATGCTCGAATTAATAAGGTTAAAATCAGCAAGGGAACTCTTCAACACTACCATCATTCATTTCAAATCACGCATTAGTTCGCGATTAGCGGTAGAATTCAATTCCTGAATAGAGTAAAATACGTACTATTAACGTAATTAATATACAAAGAAATAAGGGAGTTTGATTCATTAATATGAAACGAAAACGAATAACAATCGCTGGTGGTCTCTTTACCCTCTTGTTACTTCTTAGCGGATGTGTACGGACTACCAAGAGCGGTCGGCCATACGGGTTTGTCTATGATTATATGGCTAAACCAATGCAGCATTTGATGGAATGGTTAGCCAGCCACATGGGCAATAACTACGGTTGGGCAATTATTGTCATTGTGGTAGTCGTGCGAACAATTCTTTTACCAGTGATGTTCTCACAAATGAAAAAATCAACCATTATGCAAGAAAAGATGTCCAAAGTTCAACCATTGATTAAAGAGCTAACAGAAAAACAAAAAGCGGCTAAGACCCCTGAAGAACAGGCTGCCGTTAGTCAACAAATGATGGCTCTTTACCGGGATAACAATATTAGCTTAACTGGCGGAATCGGCTGTCTTCCATTGTTAATTCAGTTACCAATTTTTGCCGCCTTATATGCTGCTATCCGTTATTCTCCAGACCTTTACCACGCAACTTTCTTTGGAATTCCACTTGGTAAACCAAGCATTATCTTAGCGGTCTTATCTTTTATCGCCTATGCTGCCCAGAGTTATCTTGGGCTTGTCGGTGTTCCTGAAGCCCAGAAGAAGCAAATGAAAGCTGCTATTTGGATGAGTCCTTTCATGACCTTCTTTATCTCCATCACTTCTTCTGCCGGATTAGGTCTTTACTTCTTCATCGGTGGACTATTTGCTATCTTACAAACTTTGATGGTTAATGCCTACCGTCCGCGGATTCGTCGCCAAATTGAAGAAGAAAGCAAGAAAAATCCAATTAAAATGCCTAAAGCACCAGTAATTAACACCCCTAGTTCTTCAACTAAAACGACTGATGCAATTAACCAATTACGTAAAGGCGATGCCAAGCCAAGCGATCAAGTAAACCATAATCGTCAACGCAATGCTGGTAAACAGCAACATCATAAAAAATAATTATCAAAAAGCTGGGAGAAAGCAAAAGTTTTTTCTCAGCTTTGTTTTTTCGGAGGAATATACATGATTAAACCAATTATTAAAGACCAACAATTACTTGCAAAAAAAGCACACCTCACTACTAAAGCTGATTTGCCCCTTGCAAACGATCTTAGCGATACGCTTAATGCTCACCAAGCTGAATGTGTTGGAATGGCTGCCAATATGATAGGCGTAAACAAGAATGCAATTATTGCACGAATCGGGCCCTTTAATGTCGTAATGTTTAATCCGCAAATCGTCGCTAAAAGTCACCCTTATCAAACTACAGAAGGATGTCTTTCGTTAAGCGGAACGCGTCCTACTAAACGGTATAAGCAGATTACTGTTAAGTTTCGTAATCAGAGCTGGCAAATACAAACATTAGAACTCACAGATTTTGCTGCTGAGATTGTCCAACATGAAATTGACCATTGTAATGGAATTATAATATAAGCAATGAGAATATTTGCTAAAATATCAATAAATGAAATAAGGAAAGTAGAATCGCCGGGTTCTGCAACAAATTAATTTATGCTTCTCAAACAGGCGTCCAACAGGGAGGATGGGAGCAAGTTTTGTGGAGGTTTTAATATGGATTCACCAATGTCAATTACGAAAGAAGTACAGCATTATGTTATTCGTAATGTTGTCGCCACCCTCGGGATGTCAATGTATGTTATTATTGACACCCTTTTTATTTCAATCGCGGCGGGGGCTTTAGGCTTAACCACGCTTAACCTGGTACTGCCCCTATTCAACGTTTTCAACGGCACTGGGTTATTACTGGGAGTCGGTGGTGCCACAATCTTTTCGTTAAATAAGGTTATGCATCCTGAGAGAATAAAATCATTATTTAGTCAACTGATGATTTTTGCTTTTTCTTTCGGTCTTATCCTAGCAATCTTATTAAACATTTTTGCGACTCCAGTAGTTAATTTTCTTGGGGCAGATGATGCAACTCGTCAGATGGCAATCGTTTATTTACGAATAATTTCATGGAGTGGACCTCTCTATATGGTTAACTACATTGCCATTAATTTCATTCGTAATGATGGTAATCCTACGTTAACCATGAAGGCTACCTTAACCGAAACATTATCTGTTATCCTCATCGACTGGTTTTTTATCTTTGGAATGGGTCTTAAATTAGAAGGAGCAGCATTGGCGGTATTATTCTCGCCAGCAATTAGCTTGGTGGTTTTAAGTTTTCATCGAAAGTTTGCCGGACGACAATTAGAATGGCACTGGGTTGTCCCTCACCTAAGAAACATTTGGCGTTCAGCACGCTTAGGAGTTGCTTCAGCATTAAACGAATTAAGTACTGGTGTTAGTATCTATTTCTTTAACCATGTTTTCTTGCAACTAGCCAATAACTATGCTGTTGCCGCATATGGCGTTATTTCCAACATTGCCATCGTTGTGCTAGCAATTGCTAATGGGGTAGCGCTCGGTGTTCAACCGCTTGCTAGTCGGGAATTTGGTAAACACGAATATAAGAATGTATCAATGACGTTAAAAAATGGGATGATCATTACCCTCTTTCTGGCAACAATCAGCTTTATTATCCTGATTACCTTTAAGCATCCCATTATTGAAGTTTTTAATACTTCTCATTCTAGCCAACTCCTCTCCTATGCTAGTGTTGGTCTTCCAATTTACTTTACAAGTGTATTCTTCAGTGCGTTAAATCTATTATTTATTCTTTTCTTAACAGCAATAGGATCAGCGCAGGCGTCATTTTCTTTATCAATTCTTCGTGGTTATATTATTCTTCTCCCCGCGATCTTTATTCTGGCAAAAGTTGCCGGAATCAACGGGGTCTGGGCAGCAGTTCCCTTTACTGAATTTGTTATTACTTGCATCGGTGGAATTATCATCTACCAGCGACTTAAAAAATTGAATAAAGAGTAAGTGGAAAATCTTCTCGTTAAGGCTCACATAAATAAAGAGACTATTGAAAAATTTTTTGATTTTTTCAATAGTCTCTTTTATCTACTTTGTAATCTTCTTTGATGCGTGATGGTAGAAAATCCAGGCCACAATTCCAAAGAAAACTGGACCAAATGCCGTCCAGAATGCAGTTTGAAAATCATGCTCAATAATCGGTTGGATACATGTAAAGATGATTCCTAGGCAAACAATTATTTCAACAAAGATAACTAATACATTTGTCCAGAAATGGTTCTTAAATACCACAAAATCATGTGGAATATCCTTCTTTTGAAAGAATGGGAATGCACCAACAAGGAAGATATAAGGGGCACAGGTTGAAACATTAACCATATCTGTCAAGATTTGGTAAAAACCAGCTGCTGCTGAACCGCCGAATGCAACTAAGAAAATAATACACGAAACAAAAATTGCCTGAATCCACATTGCATATGCCGGCATCCCATGTTTGTTCAGGGTCACAATTTTTTTAGGCCATAACTCAGGATTAGCTCCCATGATAAAGGACTTAATCGGGGAGTAAACTAATAGGAACATCGCTCCTAACATCCCCATCAAGCCAGCTAACGCAATCATTCGCGTAAAGAGAACACCAAGAAAAATATTAGTAGCATGACTTAACCCTAGCGAAACACCTAGTTGGTATCCTAATTGGTTAAAGACAACATAAGTAACATTACCCAAGTTAACACTTGATTTTGCAATAACATGATTGTAGTTAACGCTAAAGCCAGTCATTAAAATCATTAGCACATAACTGCCAATCGTTAAGAGCGAACCAATAACTAAGCCTCTTGGAAATGTCTTCGCCGGATTTTTCATACTATCAGTAACTCCACCAAGATTTTCCATTCCACCATATGCAAAGATTGCGTAAACAACGAATGAAATAATCGCAATTGGCGTCTTAAAAGCAGGATTGGGCGATTCGATAAAACTGCTAATACCATGAATAGGCTGGGCAGTAACTCCCTTGTTAGCAATAATCGTCACTAAACTTGCAATAATGAAAATTGCATTCATTCCAATCATAAACGCTCCACCAAACGAGCTGATTTTCGTAATCCCATTAATCCCCTGGGAACTCAGCAAGGTTACAAGTAAGACAAAAAGAATTGCTAAAATACCAATTAACTGATTAGAATTAAAAATCCAAAAGTGCCATTGTTGAGTAGTATCATGGCCAAATAATAGTGCAGACAATGTTATCCAAAGTCGAGAAGCACTGGATACTAGCCACAGAACCCAACTCGCTAACCAAATAAAGGTTCCGATAAAGGCCAGCCGTTCTCCTATCGAACCAGCTAACCATGAATAGATTCCACCTTTTGCGTCCTTAAATGCCGAACCATATTCAGCCATCATCAAACAACAGGGGAAGAAAAAACAAACTCCAGCAAGGATGTACCAAAACATCCCCGCATACGCCATTTGATCATAAGCTATCGAAACATTACCAAATCCATATATTGTCGAAATAATCATTAACACCAATGTTGGCGTTGTGATTAATTTGTTCTGCTCTTTCGCAGCCACTCCTATTCAACTCCTCAATAAAAATTCTCATATTTAGTATCCGTTTTCATTATACCCCCCTTGGTTGAAAACATCGCTTATTTTATCGGCCATTGAGCGAACAATTAAATAAAAATATTTTGTAATAAAAAAGTGAGGATAGAAGCAAAAGTTTCTTAGCGATCATCCTGCTTCTATTCTCACATCTTAAATATTTATTTTTTTGTCTCTGGATCTTCAATAATGGGTAAGATGATTCTAAACAATGATCCAGCACCGACTGAACTCTCTAGGGTAATTGAACCATGGTAACCTTCAATTAGGCGCTTGGCAATTGAAAGACCCAATCCATTACCGCCCTTTTTACGACTACGAGCCTTATCTACTCGATAGAAGCGATCAAAGACCCGTTTTACATTTTCCGGTGAGATCCCTTCACCAAAGTCTTGAATACCAATTTCAACGGTATTCATCCCTCGTGAAAGAATAATATGGATCTCTTTATGGTCGTCAGTAGAATATTTGACTGCATTGTCACATAAAATTACAAGGACCTGTTCAAGATGATCGCGATAAATATCAACCATAATTGGTTCTTTCAGATCATCATCCAAACGGAAAGTAAAGTCTGGATATAGCATCTTAAAGTTATTGTAGACTTGATGAACCACATCATTAACAATCGTATGCTGGTTGCGGAAATTGATCTCTACTTGCTCTGCTCGGCTCAAATCAAGCATTTCTTGAACCAGGTTTTTCATCCGGCGCGTCTCAATTAACGTTGCTTTTATTGAATCATCCAACACTTTCGGATCATCCTTGCCCCATCGTTGAAGCATCTCTAAGTGTCCTTGAATAATCGCAACCGGCGTCCGTAATTCATGACTAACATCACTGACAAATTGTGACTGCTGATCGATATACCGTTGCATCCGATCAAGCATTTCATTAAACATTGTTATCAATTCTGCTAGTTCGTCGTTACGATTGGTAGTTGGTACCCGGACATCTTTAGTAGGATCTGCACTAATCTCCTTAACCGTATCATGAATTCCATCTAATGGTCGAAGGAGAAAGAGGGAAAGAAAGTATCCCAACAGACCACTCGCAATCACAACCAGACAGAGAGCCAAGATACATACTAATGCCAACTGATGATAACTTTGCATATAAGCATCAAGGTTATTTTCAACTTGTAAGTACCCAATCAACTGCCGATTATTCTGACCATAAATTGGCATCTGTCCGACCAACACATCATGATCAGGCCCAGCAGCAATATGAATATTGCGATTAGTCGTAAACTGTGGCTTTTTAATATAACGACCAGTACTCAAAATATTCTTTCCATCAGGATTATAAATGTTAATAACCAAGTGTCCATCACTTAATTCCTTAATTACCGGTCGTTTATATTCCTCTCCAGAAATAATATTCGACCGGTTTCTGTCTGGATCAATAAGGTGGCTAACATTCTTTTTGGTTAAGGGCTTATCAATAGTACTTAATTGTCTACTAATATTGGTCATCCCTTGATTCAATAATTGTCTTTCTTGATGAAATAAATTTTGCGTAAACGCGCTAAACAGTGCCATCGCAATGATACAAAAGATGATTAATGACCCTAATGCCGTTCCAGCTGCCCACTTAATTTTTAGTGAAACAAACCGTCTTTCATCTTTTTGCTTCATAATTGATCATTCCTAGGAGCGAATCACATATCCAGTACCACGAACCGTTTGGATGTAGCTCTTTTCACCAGGACGGTCGATCTTATTCCGCAAGTACCGAATATAAACATCAACAACATTGGTTTCAACCTTGGAATCATAGCCCCATACCTTACTCAAAAGGTCTTTCCGTGACATAACAACATTGATATTTTCCATTAAGATCAATAGTAATTCGTATTCCCGCTTTGTAAGGTTAATTACTTCATCGCCGCGACGAACAACCCGATTCTCTTTTTCAATGGTAAGGTCCTTGTAATTGACCGTTGTTTGATGTTCCTTATTATTTCCATCTTCAATACTGATTCGCCGCAATAACGCCCGCACCCGTGCAAGAAGCTCTTCAATAGCAAACGGCTTAACAATATAATCATCTGCCCCGTGATCTAATCCAGAAACACGGTCAATAACAGAATCACGAGCAGTCATGATAATAATCGGTGTATCTTTTAATTCACGAACCCGCCGTGCAACTTCAATCCCATTTAACTCTGGGAGCATTAAATCTAGCAAAATCACGTCAAAGTCTTGGTTTAAAGCTGCTTCTAATCCGGCGCGACCATCAAGTTCAACATCTGTATCGTAGCCTTCATGCTTTAATTCAAGTTCTACAAAATTTGCTAAATTTTCCTCATCCTCAATAATTAAAATTCGACTCATTAATAACTCACCTACTATAATAATCTTTGTTACTTGTTATACGTATTAATAAAACACAATAATTTTATCACAATTTTTTAATAAACCCCAGTATTCTCTAAACTAAAAATCTCGATTTATCAAGGAATTAGATTATATCATTTTTTACTTATAAATTCTTAGAAAATTTTAAAATAAAAAAACTATCCTAGGTCCGGCGCCTAAAGGATAGCTTTTATATTAATTAGTTGTTAGTGTTAACAACTTGCTTGCCGTCGTAGTAACCACAACTTGGGCATACCATGTGGGACTTGCGAAGTTCACCACAGTTTGGGCAAGGAGTAAGGCCAGGTACATTTAACTTGATGTGACCCCGACGCATACGCTTCTTAGTCTTTGAAGTCTTCCGTGCTGGAACAGCCATGTTTGACACCTCCTAAGAAATTAGAATTATCCACAAATGGTTTTTAACCGTCCGCTATTTTTTGTTATCTTGATCAGGAAAAAGGTTTTGCAACTTAGCGAGACGTGGATCAACTTTATCATCTTTCTGCTGCTGGGCCTTGTAGTCATCTTCAGAGATAACACTCCAGCCTTTTCCATTTGGCATTGGTTTGCCAGATTTTTCTTCGGCAGAAAGGACCCGTAGTGGTACCTGTTCAACGATATTTTCCGCTAATGCAGTATCAAAATCAATTGAATCACCCTTTTTAATAAGGAAAACAACCTCATCTTCATCCTCATAGCGAGCAAAATGTGAACGATCATCGATATACGTCTCCGAGAACGTAAAATCGAGTGGTAATTGAACGGGTGTTAACGAGCGACTAGATGGAACGGTTAACGTCGTCGTAACATGAGCGCTAATCGTTGCATCACCATCGTCATAAGTAACGTAACCATCAACTTTAACTGGTTGAACAGCTAAAATAATATCTGGAAACAGCTTCGTTAATGATGCGTTCAGATCAAAAGTACTTTGAATATGAAGTGGTTCATCTTGGTAACGATGTAATTCAGCTAACGACCATTTCAACGTACTAACCTCCTAATGCAACATGTGCAATTATACTAGTCCCCTTATACGTTGTCAATGTTTTTTCCTTGACAACCTTTTAAGAGAACCAAATCTACTTAGAATATTTTACCAAACTTTATCAAAGACGTTAATTAATAATTATCGGCGGGTGCTTCAAATCCTGCTCAATTGGTGTAAATAGTTGATATAGCTTCCCTGCACGGTAATCAAGGTTAAGCAACTGATCGCGCATTTCCTGATCTACTTTTGTAATCAGCGGTAAATTAACCTGCTTTTTCACCTGATGAAGGTATTCACGTCCTTGTTTATTAAAGGCTAAGACATGAAGATAAGGGTGTTTACTATGTTCATCTACTTCCTCTTGAGTAATCTGTAAGATAGTGTATAAATAAACCCGCAATAAGTGGGCATAGGTATACCGTTTAGTCTTGGTGAATTTCATAAATGAATTAAAGTCAAGACTCCGCTGGGCAGCCTCTTTCATCCGGTATTCTAGTCCCTCTGCCATTAAGTAAGTCGACTGAAGGGTTGAAACAGGTGCTTGGATGAGCTGATTCCGCAACAAAGGATAAAGTTCTGTCCATGAGGGAATACTCTTTATTGTCGTCAATATCTCTCCCATCACCTGTGGAACAGCTTGCCGGTAATCGCCCTTTTCACTGATTGCCTGGCGGATTGCACTCGCACTCGCAATCTTGCCTTTAATTTGCTGGTCATGATAGTTACTCCCCTGTCGCTTGATAGGCAGCAATTCAAAATGATACCCCTGATTAATTTTTGCTTTAGTATAAGCAAAAGCTAAAATATCATTAGGATTAATGAGTGTGACACCAGTTTGTTCCTTCAACTGTTGGTTAAATTGGGTAGCATAAGTTGCATTATACTTATTAAAACTTTCCTGGTTAAAGGCTTCTTCAGCTTTCACTAAACGTGCGAAATCCCATTCTGGATGCTCGCTCCCAAAAACAATCGAATCAACGCTAAGAGCATTTAAGAGACTCAGCGCTCCTTCTGCAAATCGGTGTGCTGGTTGGACGGCGTAAAAAACGGGCAATTCAATTACAAGATCAACACCGTTCATCACTGCCGTCCTGGCCCGTGACCACTTATCAACAATTGTCGGTTCACCACGCTGAGTAAAATTACCGCTCATTACCGCGACCGTTACATCCGCCCCGGAAATTTTTTTCGCTTGCTGAAGGTGGTAGCGATGCCCATTGTGAAATGGATTATATTCAACAACCATCCCTACTGCTTTCATGTGAACTCTCCTTATTTATGACACTTAAAGAACCATCGTGTTGGATTTTCTTCTTTAATAGAAGTTGAGAAATTTGATCCTACTTCAACGGAACTAAAGCCGGCTTTAGACAACATCTGCTTTAACAAGGGTAATTCATAAGCACGCTCATAATGGGTTTCTCCAACACGATTATAGCGTCCATCATTATCTCGAGTGAAAAAAGCTAATTCGTGAATCACACCATGATCAACCTCATCGTCTTTAAAAGACTGCCACATGAATGCCCGTTGATGATCTTCATCTTCATAGTTGAACATATACCCCGGATAAACGACATCAGTTTGATAAGGAGAAATGACATCAAATAAAAAGACACCGTTATCTTTCAAGTGCTCAGCAATTTCATTGAAGGTCTTTTGAACGGCCGCTGCTCCATCTAAATAGCAAAAAGAGTCCGCATAACAAGTGATCGCATCATACTGCGGTAAAGCACTGAGGTCCTGCATATCAGCTTGCAAGAGATGTAGATTAACCCCTGCTTCCGCCGCATGTTGATCGGCAATACTAAGCATCTCAGCAGAAAAATCAGCAACTGTTACGTCAAATCCACGAGCAGCCAGCATTACTCCCAATCGTCCACTACCGCCAGCTAAATCTAAAATGTTCTTAGTATCCGCAGGAAGGTTTTTAATTGTGAATTCTTCCCACTTCTGATACATTTCAGGATCAAAAAGCTGGTCATATAACTGGGCAAAACTTTGATAAATCATTAATCATTAATCCAGTCGTTAATATTGACAATGGGTGCGTCGGCCCATAATTTTTCAAGGTTATAGAATTGACGAGTTTCTTCACGGAAAACATGAACAACCACATCACCAAGGTCAACCAATACCCATTGAGCATGGTTTTTACCTTCAACGCTACCAATCTTGACATTTTCTTCATGTGCTTTTTCAACAATGGCATTCGTGATCGCCTGGACTTGACGATCTGAGCCTCCCGTCATAATAACGAAATAATCAGCCATTGGACTAATCTCATCAACTTTAAGGGCGACGATATCTTCTGCGCGCCGACCATCGGCAGCCTTGACAACCATTTCTAATAATTGTTTACTATCCATTAATCTATCTCTCCTTCATATTGCGGAACCCATGCATTATAGGTATCTATTGTTTTTGGATATACCGGCTTTCCATTTTCAATCAAATAAGCCAGCGTATGTTTTGTTTGGTAAGCAACCCCTGCTTGAAGGTTCGCCGCTGTAATTACTCGTGCCTTTTTTACGCCGGCAAAGTCCCGACCCGGCTCAATATAATCAGCCATGTAAATAACCTGCTCGAGTTTTGTCATTACTGGCGCCCCAGTAGTATGGTGGCGAACCGCATTTAGGATATCTTCATCCCAAATCTCTAATTCATCCTTGATTAGCTCTGCACCAACTACTCCATGCCAAATTGCATTACCATAATCTAAGAGCAGTGGATTAAGCCCTTTTTTCTTAATCTCGGCAATAAAATCTTTGTCAGGACGCTGTTTGGCATAATCATGACACAGGCCTGCAATACTAGCTTTTTCAACATCAACCCCGTATTGCTCAGCTAACTTAATCGCTGTCTCTTCCACACGTAACACATGCTGAAATCGTTTGTCCTTTAACGCCTTTTTGAGACGGTCGATAAGTTCAGACCGTGTCATTGGAATATAACTTTTATTATAAACTAATTTTTCATTCACGATATAATTGATGCTCCTCAATAAACTTGCTTACGGCATCTCGGACCATATACTTGATTGATTGACCATGTTGCACCCGTTGTCGAATATCGGTTGAACTAAAATCAACTGTTGGGACATCTACCCAAATCACTGGATATTGTGTCTCATTCTTCGCTCTTTGACGATGGACGCCGACAAAATGAAAATGTGGCAAACGAATTAAATCATTGATCCGGTACCACTTGTCAAGATAATCGACCATATCCCCACCAATAATAAAGTAATAATCCACATCAGGGTGCTTATCTAACAAATACTTAATAGTATCGTAAGTATAGCTGACTCCTCCCCGCTCTAATTCGGCATGCTCAATCCCTAAAAAAGGGTTATCATCAACTGCTAATTCGAGCATCTGTAACCGCAAGTGCGGATCAAGCGAATCTTTATGATCAACATGGGGAGGTTTAGCATCCGGTAAAAAGTCAACCCGATCAAGACAAAGGGCATGACCAACCTGATCCGCCATAAATAGGTGAGCATTGTGAATAGGATTAAATGTTCCCCCATAGAGGCCAATTCGCTTACGGGGTCTACTAACCTTAGTCTCCGGTTGTGCCTGGGTTTGCACCTTGTCTACTACACTACAGCTTTGCAAAACCGTCACTCCTACTTTTACTTAGATTTCAGCTACTCGTGATGACAATTCACGGGCATCCTTATTTGCTGAAACCTTAAATAAAACTAATACCCGACCAATAACTTGAACTACTTGAATAGAAGTTTTTTCTTCAATTAATTCACGAACTTCATCAGTTGTCACATCTGAGTTTTGCAAAATGCTAACCTTAATTAATTCTCGACGGTCGAGTGCGCCATCTAATTGAGCAAGCCAATTGTCAGTCAGACCATCTTTACCCACAGAAAATAGTGGTTGAAGGTGGTTCGCTTGTGCTCGTAAAAATCGTTTTTGTTTTCCTCTTAATTGCATAAGTCTTTCCTTTCAAATATTAATTAAATCATTGCGCGCCGTACTAGAGCCCCAACGCCTTTCGGAACCCATGCAGCAACAGTTGTTTTTGCAGGAACGGTAATCCACCCTAGACCCTCAAAGACGATATCGCTCTTTTCGGTAATGTGGAATTCATAACGTTCTAATGGTGGGAACTCATCCTTTTCATCGCTAGTCGGTGGGGTAAGCAAATCTCCTAAGTGTTTAGCATAGAAATTATCAGCATTGCTTAACTTTGTACGGTGAATTGGTAAATTATTATCAAAGTAAGCAACCATTCCCGCACGTTCACCATGAAGATAATCAAACCGCGCAACGCCGCCTAAGAATAATGTCTGACCATCATTTAATTGGTAAGTCTTTGGTTTAATCTCTTTTTGGGGCGCCACAATCTTCAAGTCTTTTGGCGATAAAACATGGGCCATTTGTTCTTGATGGATAATTCCAGGAGTATCAACTAAAACATGCCCATCATCAAGCGGAATTTCAATCTTATCAAGAGTCGTTCCTGGGAAGCGTGAAGTAGTGATCAATTCTTTTACTCCCGTTCGTTGCTTGATAATTTGGTTTATTAACGTTGATTTTCCAACATTGGTAACACCTACAACATAAACGTCTCGATTGTGCCGGTATTTTTCAATCACATCAAGTAAGTGGTCAATTTGATGGTTCTTTTTAGCTGAAACAAGAACCGTATCAATTGGACGCAATCCGGCAATATTTGCCTGTTGACGAATCCAGTCAGTTAACTTTGGCCGCCGTAGAGAACGTGGCAGCAAGTCTTCCTTATTTCCAACTAATAGTACGGGATTATCACCAACAAAACGATGTAAGCCCGGAATTAGACTTCCATTAAAGTCAAAAACATCAACAACATACACAATTAAAGCATTGGCATCCCGAATCTGATTTAATAAGCGCAGAAAATCATCATCCGTTAATGACACTGGAGCAATTTCATTGTAGTGTCGCAAACGGAAACAACGTTGACAATATAATTCTCCCGTTTCCTTTCCCTTCTCAAGGGCTGACTTAGGCGTATAACCCAAGTCATTAGGATCTTCCGTTTGGATAATACTTCCACAACCTATACAACGTAATTCTTCAGTTTGTTGTTCTTGTTCAGTCATTCAAATCCTCCTGCCATTTTAAATCTGGATATTTTTTGTTTAGGCTCTTCCAAACACGGCGTTCAAAGAAGCGATTAATACGGGTATCCCACTTATCCGTATTTAATAGCGGACGTACTAAAATGCTGCGAATACCCGCTTGGTTAGCCGCAGCAACATCAGTCAATAACTGGTCACCAACCATAACCACTTCATCTTTTGCTAAATTAAGTTTTTTTCGTGCACGATCAATCCCAAAACTTAAAGGCTTTAATGATCGCGAAACGAATGGAAGATCAAGGCTATTAACAGCTTTCCCAACTCGTTCCTTACTATTATTAGAAATAACAATTAGCGGAATATGGGCTTCCCGTAAAGAATCCATCCATTCCTTTAATTCTGGAGTTCCATCTGGATTGTTCCAAGCAATCAAGGTATTATCCAGGTCACTAAAAACAGCTCGCACTCCCTGCGCTTTTAATTGGGCAGGAGAAACAGAATATATTGTATTAACCATCCATGTTGGTTTAAATATCTCTAACAAAGTTGCACCTCATCAAATTTAATATTTCAATCGGTTAACCCGATTAAATGTTCTAGTATTTAATTATATCGTGTGCTTTACTTGGAAAGCAACTAATAAAAAAGGCCGCTTATCATGCATACGCATCATAAGCGACCGAAGATTATTTAGGCTTAGTTAAGAGCTTTCTTAGCTTCGTCAACGAGTGCCTTGAATGCATCTGCATCGTTAACAGCTAAATCAGCTAACATTTTACGGTTAATGTCAATGTTAGCAACCTTTAAGCCGTGCATTAACTTGCTGTAACTAATGTCGTTCATACGTGCAGCAGCGTTAATCCGAGCAATCCAAAGTTCACGGAACTTACGCTTGTTGACCTTACGATCACGGAAAGCGTAAGTGTAACTCTTCATTACTTGGTCTTTAGCAGTCTTGAAAAGACGGTGCTTTGAACCACGGTAACCCTTTGCTAACTTCATAATGCGCTTGCGACGTGCACGCGTAACAGTTCCACCTTTAACTCGCATGTTGAAATCCTCCTACGTATATTAAATAGTTATTTTTGTGAAGTTTACTTAAATGGTAATAACTTCTTGTAACGCTTTACGTTGGTCTTGTCCATCATGCTCAAACCACGTAATTGACGACGTTGCTTCTTAGTCTTACCGTGGAAACGGTGACTAGTGAATGAGTTTCCACTCTTGAATCCACCATTAGCTGTACGCTTGAAACGCTTGGCAGCAGCACGGTTACTCTTCATCTTTGGCATAACTAATTCCTACCTTCTTAAATTAATTCTTTGCTTTATCAGCAGCCGGAGCAAGAGTTAAGAAAATACTCCGCCCTTCCATCTTCGGACGTTGAACAACAGTAGCGATGTCTGAAGTTTCTTCAGCCATTCGTTCAATCATGTCACGACCGATATCCTTATGGGTAATAGCACGACCACGGAAACGTAATGAAATCCGCACCTTATCGCCCTTTTCAATGAACTTACGAACACGCTTTAACTTAACATTAAAGTCATTAGTATCAATTGATGGACTAAGGCGAATTTCCTTAACCGTTATCGTCTTTTGCTTCTTACGAGCTTCACGCTCTTTCTTTTGCATCTCGAAACGGTACTTCCCATAATCCATAATGCGGGCAACAGCTGGGCGTGCCTTTGGCGCAACTAATACTAGGTCTAAATTAGCTTCTTCAGCTAACTGTAGAGCTTCACGCTTAGACTTAATGCCCAATTGTTCACCATCTTGACCGATTAACCGCACTTCCCGTGCACGAATACCGTTATTGACAATCATATCTTGTGCTATGGCAACGCACCTCCAATTTTTTTAGCGAAAGATCAAGCAAAAAAGCGAGGTACAAAAGTACCCCGCTTCATAACAACGACCTTATCCTAGTGGCCGATTATCATTCATCTCGTCAGCCCGGCGATCGATATCACCTAGGCGAGAAGCGGGTGCTTCTGCTTTTTCTTTCAACGTTTATTAGCTTACTAAATTCAAAGTTTAATGTCAAGAACTTTATCCCTTATCCCGCAAATTCTTTCCTTCCATTTCAATCTCACGTGATAAGTACTTGATTCTTTCCATAATTCGGGCCGCTTTGAGGGGTTCATTATCGCCTTGCGCATTGATAGCAAGGTGGTTATTTTGCAACTCATCCATTGAAAAATTAGAACTAAAGAAGGTTGGTAATTCTTCTTGCATCCGATATTCTAAGATCACTCCTAAAATATCATCTCTTACCCACGTTGTCATTGCACCAGCCCCAATATCATCAAGCATTAAAATCGGTGCCCGTTTAATAGCATCTAATTTTTCGCCAGTATTGTTTTGCTTGATCGAATTCCGCATTTCAACAGCAAAACTAGGGAAATGAACCATCGTTGTTGCAATTCCTTTACTCTTAGCGAGTTCATTAGCAATTGCTCCAAGGAGATATGTTTTTCCGACTCCAAATTTCCCATATAGGTAAAGCCCTGGTTGAAACTTATCTTTTTGATAATTATCTGTAAAATCCATGGCTGCTTGAATTGCCTTTGTTCGCGTATCAGTCTGGGTATCTTCATTTAAATAATAATCATCATATGACGCATTTTTAATGAACTTAGGCATATTAATCGAATTAACTAGCCGTTGAATATAGCGTTGGCGCTGTCGTTTTAATAACTGTTTAGTTGGAACGTAGGTTACGTCAATTTGTCCTGCACTGATAACCAATTGTGGAGAATATCCTGGGGCAACAGTTGGCACGCCTTTTTCAATTAATTGCTTTTCATGAAAAAACTCATAAAGCTTTGATTGCCCCCGTTTAATCGCTTCTTTACTAAGACGATCACGATTTTCGTTTAAGAAGGCTTGAACATCTTTATCCATATAAACTTGCTTCATCGTTTGTTGGATATTGTTTGCGATATTTTGACCGCGCATTAACTCTTGTAAAGTTTTGTTTAGTGACTGCATGCTGCCACCTCCTTTAGTTGCTACTTCTTCTTGCGATTAGCGATCCGTTCACGCAGTTTGGCAATTTCTTGTGAGGAAGCTTTTTTCATCAGCTCACTCGTATCTTTCTTGCTCCATGCTGGCATCGGTTCCTTAATCGTTTTGCGCCACTTATTTTTCTTTGACGTCTTTGCTTCCTTTTTCTTTTCTTGCGACTGCTTGTTAAAAGTTTTTAGTTGGACAATGGCTTGCTCTCCATTAATTATGCCATGTTGGAGCCAGTTATTGGCAATTGCATCGACAAAATTAGCGGTCAAAGTAGAATTTCCTCGGTCACTAATCACATACCAAGTTAAGATATTAATGGCATCTTGGGTAAGTTTTTCTTGCGCTACTAAACCTGTCAGAATATGACGTTCACCTGAAGTTACATAGCCACCTGTCTGCCCTTTAAGGACCTGCAGAAATTCGACTGGAGAGTAATCCTTAGCTGTCGCCAATAATTTCTGGTCTTTACTGGTCAGTTCACTATTTTCATTTGTCACCGGTGCTTCTTTTTCCGCTACTTTTGTCGTTGAGGAATAAACGATATTATAAGCAGATGCAACAATTTGCTTAAATTTTTTTGGATTGAAATGATTAGTTTTTAGATCAATCGACCGCAAAACCAATGTCTTCATCGTTGGCGCATCAATCCCATATAATTGATGTTCTAATAATATTAAGTCCCGATTATTTTCAAGGTCTGCACTGACAATTGGCTGATTAGCGAGTAAGTGAATTAGGGTTGACCAATCAAAGTCATCATTCATCCCCTTAGTTAACTGAGGTTGCTTTTCTACCGGTGATTGTTTTCGTGCCGTTAAAATTGCTTGTGGTGTTGCAGTAATTGACTGCGAATTAATATGAAACTCTTCAAAAAAGTTGTGACTCACATTAGTTAATGAAGTGTTAGAAGAAGCAAGCTTGTATTGCCGACTTTGCTTAATCAAACGTTCAAATGCTTCTTCTCCTACTTCTTCTAAAAGTAAAATACTCAGCAAATTATCAGCTAAAATTTTTTCTGGAGTAAGGGTCGGCTGCAATTCATAAACATATACGTCCCCGATCTCATCGTGCTGGAAATAAGTTTGAACTAAACCAACTGCCTCCAAACGATGAAGAGCCTCCAGCACTTGTTGACCCCCAGCATTTACCTGAGCTAACAGGTCACTTTGCAAGGTCCGGTTGGCAATCGTAGGATTAGGCAGCAGACGCGCTTTTAACGCATAAAAAAAGCTAAACGCAACTGGTCCTAAAATCGGCTGATAAAATGTTGCAAAAGTTTGGTCATTAAAACTAATAAATGCAGTGCTAGCCGTAACAACATAACCGGCTTGCGGATCAAAAGCTGCTGCAGTCATTTTACAGCCCTCCTAAGTTATTTTTTATGCTCTGCCTTCATCATGGTTTCAAGTTCACTCATAAAGGCATCAACGTCCTTAAATTGGCGGTAAACACTTGCAAAGCGAATATAGGCAATCTCATCGACGCCCTTTAATTCGTTCATCACAAATTTACCAATAATTTGACTGGAGACTTCGCTTTCACCAATGCTCCGGATTTGTTTTTCCACTTTATCTGCAATCTTGGTCAACCGCTCCATACTAACCGGGCGTTTTTCTGCCGAACGGACAATTCCATTGAGGATCTTTTGGCGACTGAATTCTTGGCGCGTACCATCTTTTTTAATTACTAGTAGTGGCGTTTCCTCGTACCGTTCAAAGGTTGTAAAACGAAAGCCACAATGAATGCACTCACGACGACGACGAATAAAGCTTCCGTCTTCGCTTGGCCGACTGTCGACAACCCGTGATCCATTTTTGTGACAATGTGGACAGCGCAATGTGTCCCCCTCCTTTATAGTATAAGTACTTTATTTTACCACATTTCACTCTGCTTTTAGCTGATTTATTAGGGCTACGACTTGTTTTTGCAGGGCAGCCTGGTCACCATTATTATTTATTTTAAAATCCGCCCGCGATTCTTTCTCTGATAATGGCATTTGGGCAGCAATTCGCACTTGAGCTTCCTTTTTAGAACAGTGATCGCGAGCCATTAACCGCTTAAGCTGAGTTTGTGGATCAGTATAAACAACTACAACATAATCACAATCTTCATCATAGTGTTGCTCTAATAATAATGGTGCATCTAATACCACGAATGGAATTTTCTGCTTTTTCAAAGTATCAACTTGCGCAAAGATGGCATCATAAATTAATGGCTGAAGAATCTCATTGAGTTTTTTCAGCGCTTCTTTATCATTAAAGACAATTTTAGCCAGAACGGGTCGATTGAGCTTACCCGTCGGCAAAAGTACTTTAGGGCCAAATACTTTGACAATCCTCGTTAACCCAACCGAGCCTGGTGTCTGGACTTGTCGCGCTACTTGGTCAGCATCAATCACCGGAATTCCAGTCTGGCGCAAAATGTTGCTTACCGTTGTCTTTCCAGTGGCGATTCCACCTGTTAATCCAACTATTTTTGTCATTTCCTATTCCTTCAATACTTGACAGTGTGGACAAAAGGTCGTTCCACGTTCAGCAACCTTAATTTTCACCATTTTCGTGCCACAACGCGGACATTCATCTCCCGCATGACCATAAGCTTTTAAACGATCTTGAAAAGCGCCGGCATCACCAAATGCATTTGTAAAACTATGAACAGTGGTTCCCTTATACTTAATCGCTGTCGCTAATTCTTTGATAATATTTTCTCGTAATTCAGCAATCTGGTTAGCTGTTAAAGTATTGGCTGGTTGCTCTGGATTTATCCCTGTCATCCATAGCACCTCATCAACGTAAATATTACCCAAACCGGCAACATGACGCTGATTGAGCAAGAATGGCTTAATCTTTCCCCGACTCTTTTTTAATTCAGCTGTAAAGTATGGCAAGGTGAAGGCGTCTTTTGTCGGTTCAGGGCCAATCGTCTTCAATCCGCCGACATTCATCTCATCTCCGGTTTTTACCAATGTCATCCGGCCAAACTTACGAGTGTCTTGATAACATAATTCCGTGCCATCCGTAAATTCAAAGACAACATGAGTATGCTTATCAATTGGTCCGCCAATTGGTTGGTTGTAATATTTTCCTTCCATGCGAAGGTGTGAAATCATTGTCAAATCATTAGTAAAACGGAAAAGAAGGTATTTCCCTCGCCGATCAACATTTTCAATCGTTTGTCCAATCAACGCCTGCCGAAAATCTTCAACATCATTGGTAATCGTTTTACCATAATAAACATCGATCGCATTAATTTTACGCTTAACAGCAATCTTCAGCAAACCGCGGCGAACAGTTTCAACTTCTGGTAATTCAGGCATTTAATTCCTCCGATCTATTTTTTAAGGTCATACCAGGTATCCCCATACTTACTATCTACTTTAAGCGGCACATCCAGCTTAACGGCCGAATCCATTACTTTTGGCACTAATTCCGATAGAATGGGGATTTCTTCCTTTGGGGCCTCAAAGACTAATTCATCATGAATCTGCAAGAGCATTTTTGCCTTTAGATGTCGTTTTTCAAGCTCATCTTGCATCCGGATCATCGCAATCTTAATAATATCAGCAGCGCTCCCTTGAATTGGAGTATTCATTGCAGTGCGCTCTGCAAACGATCGCTTGCTGAAACTTTTGGCATGAATGTCTGGTAAGTAACGACGTCGGTGAGTAATCGTCTCAACATAACCATTCTCTTTAGCAAACGCAATCGTATCATCGATGTATTTCTTTACGCCCGGGAATTCGTGGAAGTAATTTTGAATAAATTCATGAGCTTCTGCACGGCTAACATGAATCCGTTGTGCCAGTCCATAATCACTAATCCCATAAACAATCCCGAAATTAACCGCTTTTGCCCGACGCCGCATATTACGGTCAATCTCAGCATCTGGAGCCAAATGGAAAATCCGGCGAGCTGTACTGGCGTGAATATCTTCACCATTCTTAAAGTCTTCCTGAAGGTTTTTGTCACCAGTGATATGGGCAAGAACTCGTAATTCAACTTGCGAATAATCTGAAGAGAAGATTTGCCAGCCTTCCTGACTAGGAACAAACGCCTTCCTAATCAAGCGTCCTTCCGGCAACCGTACTGGAATATTTTGCAGATTAGGATCAACAGAGGACAAGCGACCAGTTTGCGTTAATGTCTGTAAGTAGCGCGTATGGATCTTCTGGTCATTTGAATGGATAACTTTCAGCAAACCAGTGATGTAGGTAGATTGAAGCTTAGCAATTTGCCGATATTCCAAAATTTGCTCAACAATCGGTGCCTTATCAGCCAACTTTTCAAGCACATCAACTGCAGTGGAATAACCGGTCTTGGTCTTTTTGATCACTGGTAATTTCAATTTTTCAAAAAGAATATGGCCTAGTTGCTTAGTGGAGTTAATGTTAAATTCCTCGCCAGCTTCTTGATAGATCTGACTTTCAATTTCTGATAGCCGTTCAGTTAACTTACTGCCCATATCTTTCAAAGTTTGTGCATCGACATGAACACCCGCGATTTCCATTTTTGCAAGAACCCGGGTTAGTGGTAATTCAATATCAGTATATAATGGCGTTTGCTTATTTTCGTCTAATTTGGCAAAAAGATCCTTGCGCAGGTGTTCAATTGCCCGCGCCTTCGTAGCCAGGTGACTAAAGAAGGTCTTGTCATCATCAGGCACAGCACGCTTAGCACCTTTACCGTAAACTTCCTCATCTGTTCGGACATCATCGTAACCGTGTTCCTGAGCTACTTGTCCCAGGTCGTTACTATTGTCATTAGTATTTAGAAGGTAAGATGCTAAAAGCAGATCAAAATTAATATTTTCAAGCGGAATACCGAGGCGATGAAGGCCAACGATTTGTGCCTTGGCATTAAAGACATTCTTCTTAACATTATCACTCTGGAGTAAATCTTTGAGGGGCGCTTCTTTAAGCAGATCCACATCTCGACTTGTAAACCAGTGCTCTTCATTGCCGAGCACAAACCCAGCGAATGGTGACGTGTGATAGTTTTCTTCTGGCATTTCAAGGTAAAAACTTACTTCACCCGTTAATTGTCCTAGTTCATCTAAGTTATCTTTAGTTAAAACTGTGTAGTCAATTGGAGCAATCTCAGCTTCGTCTTCGTCTCCAGCCCCATCGATATTCATCTTTTTCAAGAAAGATTTAAAACCCATCTCTTTGTAAAATTTAATCAAGTCATCCGTTTGTGGGCCTTGGTATTGCAAATCATCTAAGCCAATCTTAATCGGGGCATCCTGGAGAATTGTTGCTAATGTCTTACATTGTCGAGCAACCTCTTCATCCTCAATCAAATGTTCTTTCATCTTACTCTTTTTAAGGTCATCGATATGATCATAAAGTTCTTCAACTGAACCAAATTGTTTTACAAGCTTGATTGCAGTCTTTTCCCCAATTTTAGTTACACCAGGATAATTATCGGAAGAATCACCCATCAGTGCCTTCATATCAATTATTTGGCGCGGCGTAATCCCTAATTTTTCTTCGACATGTGCCGGAGTGTAATGCTCCGTATCAGTAACTCCCTTGTGAGTAACGGCAACAGTCGTATTCTCACTTGCTAACTGGGTAAGGTCTCGATCCCCTGTTACGATCAACGTCTTGTAGCCAGCATCATCCGCCTGCTTAGCCAAAGTACCGATAATATCGTCAGCTTCATAGTTAGCTAATTCATAACTATGTAATCCAGAGTCTTTGATTAATTCGCGAACATAAGGGATTTGCTCGGTCAATTCATTAGGAGTCTTGTTTCGACCACCCTTGTAATCATCATACATTTTCGTCCGGAAGGTTACCTTTCCTGCATCAAAGGCTACTAAAGCCGCATCCGGTTTAAAGCTTTGCAACACATGATCAAGCATCAACTTAAAGCCATAAATTGCAGCTGTATGCAAGCCATCCTTATTTGTAAACTTGTCCATTTGATTATGCATGGCAAAAAATGCCCGGAAAACAATACTATTTCCGTCAATTAACAATAATTGTTTTGTCATTTAATTCCCGCCCTTCTATCGCTAATAGTAATTGTACCAGAGAATATAGCAATGGTTTAGTTTCTTGACCAAAGATTTAAGTTATAATTAAAATGAAAAATCATTAGATGTGAGATGAAATTCATGGATAAACTCATTAACTATCAAAAGCCAGCAGAAGCACGGCTCTTTGCCCTCCTCCTCACTTTCAGCGGTGGCTTCATCGATGCTTTTACATATATCAAATGTGGGCGCACAATGGCAGCGGCCCAAACTGGCAACATTATTTTTCTAAGTGCCGCTTTAGCAAACCATAATTTTCTTGGCGTCGTTGATCGGCTTGGCTCATTGATCGCATTTATTCTTGGATTAGCAATGGTCAGCATCCTGCACGCTCATTTAAGAACTGATTATTGGCGAGTAGTTTGTCTATTGCCGATTTTATTAGTAGGAGCAATTATCGGTTTTCTCCCGGATAGTTTTCCTGATTATCTGATGGTACCAGCTGTTTCATTTGGTCTTGCAATGCAAAGTGCCGCTTTTAGTAAAATCGAAGGGCTTGGTTATAACAGTGTCTTTACAAGCGGCAGTGTCAAAAAAGCTGCTGTTGCCTGGAGCGAATATTATTTTCATCACGATCGTTCACAACGATCAGCTGCCTTTAGTTATTTAATGATCGTGACCTGCTTTACGCTCGGCGCGGTCATTTCCGCTCAGTTGCTTCCCTTTTTCCGAATGAGAACCATCTGGATTGCCACCCTTTTGATCCTCGTAACTGATTGTTCTTATTACTTAACTAAAAAGAAAAATGTTAATAAGTAGTTTTTAAAATAGTAAAGGCTGAATGAGATTTAATCCCTTTCAGCCTTTTTACTAATTGCGGTCACTCATTCCAAAAATTTGAAGAAGTGAGATAAAGAGGTTTATAAAGTCTAAGTACAATTGAAGGGCACCTAGCACAGCTAAACCATTTGTTGATACTTCGCCACCATAGTTAATATAGATTTGCTTCATCTTTTGTGCATCCCAAGCTGTCAAGACAGTAAAGATAATAACAGCGATAAAGGAGAAGATATAAGCAATGGCAGGACTTTGTAAGAACATGTTGATAAGGTAAGCAATCATTAAAGCAATCAAAGCAGCCATCGCGTGAGCACCAAACTTGCTTAAGTCGCGCTTAGTAATTGTCCCATACAAAGCCATCGTAACAAAAACAGCCGCGGATGATACGAAAGCTGAGGCAATGCTTGCCCCCGAATAGACACCAGCAATAATCGCAAATTCGACACCATAGATTATTGCCGTTAGCATTAGCATAATAAATGCCCCAACTGGGTTCCGGGTAGCACTAAAGCTTACCCCCATCGACAAAGCAATAGGTAGCAATAAAATAATCCAAACCATTCCAGGGTGAGCACCAAAGAAACCGAAAACAGCACTCCGGAATACCCCCATGGTCAAGTAAGCACTGAATGCAGAAACAAGAACTGCCAGTGTCATGTTTCCATACATTCGGGTTAAGAAACTATTCAAACCAGCTGCGTCAGTGACAACCCGACGCCCTGGCTCTTGAGAAAAGTTATTCATCAAGACTCCCTCTTTCTATTTAATTTGACTTTATTTGACTAATTATAAAAATGGTAGCAGAGGCCACCATTTCATTCAAGTAAATCTTTAATTATTTTAACAATTCTTTGTACTTTTCTTCGTACTTCTCAACGTCACCGGCACCCATGAAAACAACTACCGCATTATGGTATTGCAAAAGCTTGTCCATGGTATCCATGTCAATACCTTCACTACCTTCAATCCGTTGCTCCAAATCAACACTAGAAATATTTCCAGCATTTTCACGAATTGAACCAAAGATTGGAGTAACAAAAGTCTTATCTGCTCGGCTAAGTGATTCTGCAAAACCATCAATGTAAGCGGCCAACCGTGAATATGTGTGAGGTTGGAAAACAGCGATAACTTCACGATCTGGGTACTTTTGCCGTGCCGCATCAATTGTTGCTTTAATTTCGCTTGGATGGTGAGCATAGTCATCAATAATGGTTGTATCCGCAATGTCAGTCTCGCTGAAACGACGCTTTACCCCACTAAAGTTGGCTAATTCCTGTTGAATCTCATCCATGTTCATGTGTTCTATGTATGCAACCGCTAGCACGGCTAAGCTATTAAGCACACTGTGTTCACCGTATAAGTGGATGGTGAATGTGCCAAGCTTTTGGTCGCGGAAGTAAGCATCATACGTTGATCCTTCTGGTGTGCGTTGAATATTTTCTGCCCGGAAATCATCATCTGGATTAGTTCCATAGTAGTAAACCGGAACATCAACATTTAAGTCACGAAGACTAGGATCGTCTCCCCAAGCAAAAATTGCCCGTTGAACCTGCTTACCGTACGTTTCAAATGAATCACGGACATCTGCCAAATCGTTGAAGTAATCAGGGTGATCAAAGTCAACGTTTGTCATAATTGCATAGTCTGGGTGGTAGGCAAGGAAGTGATCACGATATTCATCGGCTTCAAAAACAAAGAAGCGTGCGTCCGCATTTCCTTTACCTACCCCATCACCGATCAAGTAGCTAGTTGGTTCAACCGCTGCTAGTACGTGTGATAACAATGCAGTCGTACTGGTCTTACCATGTGCTCCGGCAATCCCAATACTAGTATGATTCTTAACCTCATTTTCAACAGCCTCAGGGTAACTTAAAATTTTAAGGCCTAATTCATGTGCTCGTTTAATCTCTGGGTGATCATCATCAAAAGCATTTCCTTGGACAACAATCATCCCCGGTTTCAAATTGGCTGGATCAAATGGCAAAATTTTAATTCCCGCCGCTAACAATGGCGCTTGTGTAAATGTTTCCTTTTCAATATCTGAACCTAGTACTTGGTGTCCTTTGTCATGAAGGATACGTGCTAAAGAGGCCATTCCGGTCCCTTTAATACCAACAAAGTAATATGTATTTTGTTCCATCAATCCAATTCCTTTCAACAATTCAATTTAAAATAAATGCGAGGGGTAGATCAGTAACTATGATCCATCCCTCACTAAATAATAAAGCATTATAAAATTTTGGCAATAGTAATCAGCTGTTTTTTGTTAGTTTTCTGGACGAGATATTTTTCACAAAATAATGTACAATATTAAGTACAACAAGAAGTAAGGATGTGATTATCATGCCAATTGCTACTACTCAAAGTGACTTCAGAAAACATATCAAGGATTACCTTGATCGAGTTAATGAAGACGAGCAAACTGTCTTAGTTGCCCGTTCAAATCAACGAACAGCTGCCATCATCTCCCAAAACCAATTGAATGCATTGCTTGATGCTGTAAATGCTAAGGAAGATTCATTAGATTATGCTATTGCAAGAGATAAATTAATTGATATGCACATTATTCCAGATGACCCTATTATTGAATCCAATAACGATTACTGGAATCAATTCAAGAACAGTGAGGAAAAGTAGGTCATGTCTTATTACTCTTTTCGGCCACGCAAAACATTTAATGCTGACTTAGCACGCCTTGGTAAATTAGACCCATCAATTATTGATGATATCCATGAGGCCATTGATATTTTACTCAATGGCGATGCTCTCCCCAAAGAATATAGGGATCACCACTTGCAAAGAAAATATGCTGGTTACAGAGAATTTCATGTCAGGGATACTCCCAAAGGCGCAAAACCTACGAAAACCAATGATGTTCTAGTAATCTATAAGATTGACCACCAAGATCTTGTATTAGTTGCTGTACGAGCAGGTTCTCACAATAATCTTTTTAATAAGTCATATCGAAAAAACAAATAAGTTTTCGCAATTCAAAGATAAACATCACAATCACAGTACAATAATGGCCTCTAGGATTCGTTAAAGTTGAACCCTAGAGGCCATTATTGCTTGCAGAGGCTTGCGCCGCTCCCATAAAGAATCACTTATCGCTTTTTTGTTAGTTTTCTGGGTAGAACGTATCAGCCTTGGCAAAATCAACTGGTTCACCGACTTTTTGCCAATCATCAGGAATAATGAACAAGCCCTTTTCGTCTGGAGCGTTCTTAATCCGTAGTTCACGGAAACCACAGAGCATTCCGTCACTATCGACACCCATCAATTGCCCCGGCCAAATGATCTTACCGTCTGGCATCATCGCACCAGGACGAGCAACTACGACTTTAATACCTTCCGCAACATTAGGAGATCCGCACACGATCTGGACAGTCTTATCATTAGCAATCCGCGTTTGCGTTACCTTTAAGTGGTCAGACTTAGGATGGTCAGTGATCTTTTCAACGTAACCAACCACAAACTTAGGATCTTCGTCAGCCGTTAAGAGCTTATCAAAGCCTGCTTCTTGTAACTTTGCATTTAATTTTTCAACTTGAGCTGCATCTAAAAATACTTGCCCGTTTTCACTTGTTAATTCTGGTAAGATCTTGCTGGCGTTCATAAAGTTATAGCCAAGTAATGCACCATCTTTTTCAGCAGTGATCTGAGCTACATCATCAGCAATCTTAGTAATTTGGTCATCCGCATCTGGAGCGGTAATAACGACTAAAATGTCGCCTAATTCATTGGGATTGTAACTTGAAATTAACATCAAATATTCCTCTCTCTAATATAATCTACCATTTTATATTATTACATAAAAAGAAGGCTATGAAAATCTAATTTAAAACTAAAGAAGGCTGAATAATTCAGTCCCTTTATTTTCACAACCTTCTTATTTTACTTCAAATTGTTTAAAAAATCTTCAACTTGTTGCTTAGTTTTACGGTCTTTATTGACAAATCGACCAATTTCTTTACCATTATCATATACAATGAAGCTTGGAATTCCAAATACATTTAGTTCAGCAGCGAGGTCGATGTTTTCATCGCGATCAACTTCATAGAAAGTATAATCACTGAAGTCTTGTTCGATCTCAGGCATTGCCGGCTTAATAAAACGGCAATCTGGGCACCAACCAGCTGTAAAGAAAAGGACGACCTTGCCATTGCCAATAGTTTCGATTAATTGATCTTCTTTTAATTGTGGTAATCTTTCCATAATCCTCATCCCTATATCATTTTAGCAATATTATACCACGCTTCTTATCTATTGTAAGTAATCTACTTGCAAGGACTAGATATTTGGATTTTAATAATTAAAAATGATAGAATAAATAAGAAGTTAAGAACGGATTAAATTTAAATAGTGAAGGAAGCAATCATATGAATGCAAACAATAACTCCCTCAACCCCTGGCTGATTCCAGTCACATTAGGTGCATCTGGAATCGCCGGTTTTATCGCTGGTAAACTTTTTGGTAATCGTCACATATCTGCTGAGCAAATCTTAAAATTAGTCAAAAATGATTTTGCAAGTGAAGGTTCTTTAACTGGTAGCTGGATCAATGATAAAGCAGTACCTTTCCAACGATTTGCGGTTAAAACCCATGCTTATGAAGGTGGCGTTTCTCGTCTAGAAGATGGCGAAGAAGTAGATTACGAGTTTATTGCTGATGCATATACTGGTAGTCTGTTAGAGTTAAAACGGATTGAGAATAACTAAAGTAAAGGCTGGGGACAAATTTCCCAGCTTTTTTAATTAAAGGAGGATATCATGAATCTTAATGACGCAATTCAAGAATGTTGGAGCAAAATTGACGAAGGACAGGTGGCAACCTATATTCCCGCTTTAGCAAAAGTTGACCCTTATCAACTTGGTGTTTACCTTTTCGACGTCACAAATGATAAAAAAGTAGAAGCAGGAGCATCGCAAGTTCGGTTTGCTATCGAAAGCGTCTCAAAAGTAATTACCCTCCTCTACGCAATTGAACGTTTAGGCTTGTCTGCCGTTGAAGAGCAAGTCGGAACACGCCAAACCGGTTTCCCGTTCGACACAATCCTTAACATGGAAATTACTAAGGAGACCCATCCTCTCAATGCTTTTATTAATAGTGGCGCCATCCTCATCAGTTCATTAATTGAAGAACAAGATGGGCTTTCTCCCTTTGACCAAATCATTGAATTTAGTCGTAAAATCTGTAATGATCCCGATATCACCCTCAATGAAGAAATTTACCAATCGGAGTTGCGAACTGGGGATATGAATCGGTCGTTAGCTTACTATCTCAAGGCCAAAGAAGTCCTTACTAATGACGTAACCCTTAGTCTTGATACCTATTTTAAGCAGTGCTCAATGATGGTCACTTGCCAAAGTCTAGCTAATCTCGGTGCTGTCCTCGCCAATGACGGGATTGCTCCTTGGAATAATGAACGAATCATTTCAAGTGAGGCCGCTACATATACAAAATCGGTCATGATGACGACTGGCCTCTATAACGAATCGGGAACTTATTCTGTTAAAATCGGTGTCCCCACTAAGAGCGGTGTCGGTGGCGGTTTAGTTTCTGCGGCCCCCAATCATTACGGGATCGGAATTTTCAGTCCGGCACTCGACCATGCTGGTAATAGTGTTGCTGGCCTAGCACTCCTGGAACTCATTAGTAAAAAATTAAAGCTTGATATTTTTAGGTACTAGCTACAAATGTTTGCCTTCTTAGGAGGATCTACTTAATTAAATTTAACGTTCAAGCCAGTTTCGTTAATTTACTATTCTAATTAGATATTCAAGCACATCCCAAGAATATTTTTAGTATAATTAAGGTAATTGATGCATGCGCTTTCACCAACTAGGAGGTTTATCATGATGTATCCAGTAACAATCGGTCATTCAGAAGTTAAAGTAAATCCCCTCGGTCTCGGAACAAATGCTGTTGGCGGTTATAATCTCTTTCCGGATTTAGATGATCAAGCCGGCATTGATCTCGTTAAGACTGCTTTAAATCACGGAATTAATTTATTAGATACTGCCTATGTCTATGGCTTAGGTCATTCCGAAGAACTGGTCGGGCAAGCCATTCAAGATTATGATCGGCATAAAATCATCATTGCAACAAAGGGCGCTCATGATTTTTCAACGGGTAAAGAAGTTATTAATAACAACCCTGATTTTATTACTGAGCAAGTCAATGACAGTTTAAAACGGTTGCAAACCGACTATATTGATATTTACTATCTGCACTTCCCTGATCATGATACCCCGAAAGCAGAGGCAGTCGGTGCTCTTCAGAAATTACGGGAAGAAGGAAAGATTCGGGCAATCGGAGTTTCCAACTTCAGTCTTGCTCAAATCAAAGAGGCAAATGCGGATGGTTACGTTGACATTGTAGAAGATGAATTCAGCCTTCTTCATCAAGACCATCTAACAGAAGGAATGCTCGACTACCTGAATGAAAACAACATCAGCTTTGTCCCATACTTCCCACTAGCTTCTGGGCTATTGACTGGAAAGTATACCACTGATGCAACATTCCCCGCTGATGATATCCGTAGCCAAATTGCGGATTTTAAAGAGCCACGTTACAGCACAATTTTACATGCGGTTAATCTCGTCCGTCCAATTGCCGATAGCCATCATGCTACGATTGCCCAAATAATCCTAGCATGGTA
Organism: Limosilactobacillus secundus; assembly: GCF_020784695.1. NCBI lineage: Bacteria > Bacillati > Bacillota > Bacilli > Lactobacillales > Lactobacillaceae > Limosilactobacillus > Limosilactobacillus secundus. The sequence goes on along the minus strand of NZ_JAJGUA010000034.1, from coordinate 2,476 downwards.
CCTGCAAAATCCACTGATTACTGCAGTGATTCCAGGAGCTAAAAATGCCCGGCAAGTACTTTCTAATGCACAAGCAATGAAAATTGAACTTTCGACTGACGAATATCAAACAATTGAACACATATTTAGTCAATTTAAACAAATTAAGAGTGGTAAATCATTAAAAGATCCAGATTGAGGGATAAAACCACCAAATCATTTGAAAAGGAATTTATCATGAATTTTTTCATCACTAGCCGCCAAGATTTACAAACTTCGGCCATCGAACTTGCCCAAGTCAAGCGGCTGCGAATTTTTGATCATCTGAATGCACCTGCAACCATTGTCACGATGCTGTATAACTTCGACCATCAAACCGTTGAAGAAAAACTTAAAGTTAAAGGCCGCGTCCTTAACATCTACCAGTATTATCAACAACTTCCTTACCACGCTGATCCTACAGTTGATCAATCCATTATCAAGCAGGCATTAGCTGTCCCCGCCTGCCAAGTTAAGGACAATTGTGCCCTGCGAAATGGTAAAGTGCGGGTTCGCGTAAACACTCGCAACGGACGATTATACTATATCGACTATCTCGACCAGTATGGCTTTACCAATCGGCGAGACTTTTACGATCAGGGATGGCGGACCTATACTGAGTATTTTGAAGACAAAGGACGGCTGATTGCTCGTCAGTATTACGATCATAATGGGCAAGTAAAGATAATCTATCATTATCGTGGTGGCGAAGGTAATGTCCCCATTCTCACCCTTATTCAGCTAATGGATCAAGGACAAGAATGGCAATTTGATGATGAAATTGAATTTCGGGCGCACTTTTTAGATGAGCTTGTTGGAGATGATCCGCAAACAATCCTCATCAGTGATCGCTCTAACATCGCCTTAAAGGCATTTACGCTAATGAAAAAGCCGGCCAGACGGTACCAAGTATTCCACTCGGCCTTTACTGATGACGGTCAAAGCAACGGCCCCCTTTCGGCAATCTACCAGCCAATTGCAACAATGCTCGCAAAAGGACAGCTAAATGGCCTGATCTCTGCCACGCAACGGGAAGCGCAAGACGCAACTAACCGTTTCCAAACGAACCAGAGCTACGGTATTCCCGTGACTTATTTAGATGAAGAACTGACAAAAGAAGTTCCTGTTAGCCAACGCCAAATAGGAAAGTTTATTGCTGTTGCGCGACTTTCTAAAATCAAACAACTTGACCATATTATCAATGCGATTGTTCGTCTTCACCAAGACTTTCCGCAAGTTACCCTCGATATTTATGGTTATAGCGATAGTTGGAATAAAAACCAAACCGCTAATGCGCTCAAGTCATTAGTGAAGGGAAATAAAGCCGAGAGCTACATTAATTTTGTCGGCTATTGTAATGACCTCAGCGCTGCTTATGAACATGCTCAAGCCGAAATTTTAACAAGCTATTATGAAGGTTTTGCAATGGCAGTTCTAGAAGCACAGGGTCATGGTTGCCCAGTTGTTAGCTATGACATCAACTATGGTCCAGCGGATATAATCGATGACCAGCAGAGCGGTAAACTGATTCCGCCGAATGATCAAGAAGCCCTCTATCAGCAATTAAGAAAATTATTAGAAGAGCCTGCCCTCGCAAAAAAGTACGCCCATTATGCACAAAAAGCGGCACAAAAATACCGCTTCGATCATGTCGCTAAAAAGTGGCAAAAGTTAATTAGTAATAAAGAAAAGGAGTAATCCTCACAGCCAAAATAGCTGAGGGTTACTCCTTTTTAGTAGGAAATTAATCTTTCCGTTTCTTATTTACTTTTGTTAAACCAAGTGCTGAGAGAAGACCAGCAAAACCGAGACCAATTAAGCTTGATGACTTTTGATTACCAGTTTGTGGCAATTGTTGAGTACCTTGCTTAGTAGTTGGTTGTGTTGATGAAGATTTAGTAGGTTCGACGATAGAAGTTTCGCCCTTCTTGGTAGTGACCTGGGTAGTCATTGGTTGTGGTTCTTCATTCTTTTGTTCACCAGGTAATTGTGTGTTTGATTCAATTGCTGGTTGTTCAGTCGGCTGACTCGTCGGTTGCTCGCTCGGCCGTTCTGTTGGTTGAACGGTCGACTGAGTCGTCGGTTGTTCGGTTGGTTGGACAGTTGGCTGAACTGTTGGTTGACTCGTCGGTTGCTCAGTCGGTTGAACTGTTGGCTGAGCGGTTGGTTGACTCGTCGGCTGCTCAGTCGGCTGACTTGTTGGCTGTTCAGTCGGTTGACTCGTCGGCTGTTCGCTCGGTTGAACGGTTGGTTGACTCGTCGGTTGCTCAGTCGGTTGAACTGTTGGCTGAGCGGTCGGCTGACTCGTCGGTTGTTCTGTTGGTTGCTCAGTTGGCTGTTCAGTCGGTTGAGCGGTTGGTTGCTCACTTGGTTGACTCGTCGGTTGCTCAGTCGGTTGAACTGTTGGCTGAGCGGTCGGCTGACTCGTCGGTTGTTCTGTTGGTTGCTCAGTTGGCTG
>NZ_JAJGUA010000033.1:0-1958 GCF_020784695.1 Limosilactobacillus secundus | reverse complement strand
GTGCATCAACGTCGTTGAGCCAAAGTGAAAGTGCCTCAACTTCACTTAGTCAAAGTGAAAGTGCCTCAACCTCGTTGAGTCAAAGTGAGAGTGCATCAACGTCGTTGAGCCAAAGTGAAAGTGCCTCGACCTCGCTTAGTCAAAGTGAAAGCGCATCAACCTCACTTAGCCAAAGCGAGAGTGCCTCAACGTCGTTGAGCCAAAGTGAGAGTGCATCAACGTCGTTGAGCCAAAGTGAAAGTGCCTCAACGTCACTGAGTCAGAGCGAAAGTGCGTCAACCTCGTTGAGTCAAAGTGAGAGTGCATCAACGTCGTTGAGCCAAAGTGAAAGTGCCTCGACCTCGCTTAGTCAAAGTGAAAGCGCATCAACCTCATTGAGTCAGAGTGAGAGTGCCTCGACCTCATTGAGTCAAAGTGAAAGTGCATCAACTTCACTCAGCCAAAGTGAGAGTGCTTCGACATCCTTAAGTCAGAGCGAAAGTGCGTCAACCTCGTTGAGCCAAAGTGAAAGTGCCTCAACGTCACTCAGTCAAAGTGAGAGTGCCTCGACCTCATTGAGTCAAAGTGAAAGTGCCTCAACTTCACTTAGTCAAAGTGAGAGTGCCTCGACATCCTTAAGTCAAAGCGAAAGTGCCTCGACATCCTTAAGTCAGAGCGAAAGTACGTCAACCTCGTTGAGTCAGAGTGAGAGTGCCTCGACCTCACTTAGTCAAAGTGAAAGTGCCTCAACTTCACTCAGCCAGAGTGAAAGTGCCTCAACCTCACTGAGTCAAAGCGAAAGTGCCTCGACCTCATTGAGTCAAAGTGAAAGTGCCTCGACATCCTTAAGTCAGAGCGAAAGTGCCTCGACATCGTTGAGTCAAAGTGAAAGTGCCTCAACTTCACTCAGCCAGAGTGAAAGTGCCTCAACGTCACTTAGTCAAAGCGAAAGTGCCTCGACATCCTTAAGTCAGAGCGAAAGTGCCTCGACCTCATTGAGTCAAAGTGAAAGTGCCTCGACCTCGCTTAGTCAAAGTGAAAGCGCATCAACCTCACTTAGCCAAAGCGAGAGTGCATCAACGTCGTTGAGCCAAAGTGAAAGTGCCTCAACGTCACTTAGTCAAAGCGAAAGTGCCTCAACCTCGTTGAGTCAAAGTGAGAGTGCATCAACGTCGTTGAGCCAAAGTGAAAGTGCCTCGACCTCATTGAGTCAAAGTGAAAGTGCATCAACCTCGTTGAGCCAAAGTGAAAGTGCATCAACGTCACTTAGTCAAAGTGAGAGTGCCTCGACATCCTTAAGTCAGAGCGAAAGTACGTCAACCTCGTTGAGTCAGAGTGAGAGTGCCTCGACCTCACTTAGTCAAAGTGAAAGTGCCTCAACGTCACTCAGCCAGAGTGAAAGTGCCTCAACCTCACTTAGTCAAAGCGAAAGTGCCTCAACCTCGTTGAGTCAAAGTGAGAGTGCGTCAACCTCGTTGAGCCAAAGCGAAAGTGCCTCAACCTCACTTAGTCAAAGCGAAAGTGCCTCAACTTCACTCAGCCAGAGCGAAAGTACTTCGACATCGTTGAGTCAAAGTGAAAGTGCCTCAACTTCACTTAGCCAGAGTGAAAGTGCGTCAACGTCACTCAGCCAGAGCGAAAGTACTTCGACATCGTTGAGTCAAAGTGAAAGTGCATCAACGTCGTTGAGCCAAAGTGAGAGTGCATCGACATCACTTAGTCAAAGTGAAAGTGCGTCAACGTCACTTAGCCAGAGCGAAAGTGCTTCGACATCGTTGAGTCAAAGTGAAAGTGCATCAACGTCGTTGAGCCAAAGTGAGAGTGCATCGACATCACTTAGTCAAAGCGAAAGTGCGTCAACCTCATTGAGTCAGAGCGAAAGTGCTTCGACATCACTTAGCCAAAGTGAGAGTGCATCAACGTCGTTGAGCCAAAGTGAAAGTGCCTCAACTTCACTTAGTCAAAGTGAAAGTGCCTCA
>NZ_JAJGUA010000032.1:0-125000 GCF_020784695.1 Limosilactobacillus secundus | reverse complement strand
GTATTTATAATGCGATTTAGTAAAGCGATCCTTGTTGCAACGAGCATAATTGCAATTGGGCTATGTACAAGTGGCTGTAATAGTTCTAGTACGAGTTCTAACAGTAGCAAGAGCAGTAGTGCCCAAGTCTCATCAGCAAAAAAAGAGGAGTCACATATTGTGGGTTCGTATCGTGATGATGCCGATGGAGCTGCTATTACCCTTAATTCAGATGGAACTGGGACATATGTAATGGCAAATCCGACACAGGCTGATATTCATGATCAATTGACCTGGAAAAAGGAAAAGAATAATTACATCATTAACTTAAATGATAGTAATTATGATACGCCGATTGATGCGCGGCTAAATGAAGACAATTTGAGCCTTGTCGGTAACGATGAATGGCCTAATCAGTCATTTAAACGTGTTCATGGTGATTTTGACGTTGATAATTTCTTAAAAGAACAACATGCGAAAACCAACAGTTCTACAACTAAGGATACTCATTCTAAGGAATCATCGACTCATGCCCGCGCAGCACTTAAGAAGTGGGCGAGTGAACACCACAAAGACACCAGCAAGATTGATAAGTTGAAAGCTACGACTGACCTATCTGAGCCAGATGAAGGGTGGGCCTTTGTTGACGATAACGGAACTGAATATGCCATCGTTCGAAATGGAAAAGTTTACCCACGTCCGGTTATTGACGGGGATACTTCATCTAATTAATAATCTTAGCGACAAACTTAATAAAATAAACAATTATAGCTCATACATGCGGTTGCGTTCTCATCAAAAACTTATTTTTCAATTGACGATGTTTTGAAACACGTTTATAATAGTACTATTCTGAATTTTATTGTTAAAGTTTTTTAATGTTTAGAATACGTATTCAATTAACATTGTGCTAATTGAAAAGTGAAATTATTTGGAGGAATTGTATGAGTAAACAAAAGAATTTGGATACCTCCTTCTTTGGACAACCGCGTGGATTGTCGACATTGTTCTTCACTGAAATGTGGGAACGGTTTAGTTACTACGGAATGCGGGCTATCCTTCTATTCTATATGTACTACGCTGTTACCAAGGGTGGTTTGGGCATGGACCAAGCTACCGCAGCATCAATTATGTCAATTTATGGTTCATTAGTTTACTTGGCCAGTGTTGTCGGAGGATGGTTATCTGACCGTGTATGGGGATCGCGGCGAACGGTCTTCATCGGTGGTGTCCTTATTATGTTTGGACATATCGCTCTGTCATTACCATTTGGTGTGTCAGCACTTTATGTATCAATCGCTTTGATTGTTATTGGTACCGGGTTATTAAAGCCAAATGTTTCAGAAATGGTTGGGGGCTTATACAGTCCTGAAGATCGTCGTCGAGACTCTGGTTTTAGTATGTTTGTCTTTGGGATTAACTTAGGGGCCGCTGTTGCTCCTTGGGCTGTCCCTTGGGCTGCTAATGGCTTTGGCTTAAACCTTTTCCATGGTGAAATGAACTTCCACGCTGGTTTCTCACTAGCTGCTATCGGAATGTTCTTTGGATTAGTACAATATGTAGTTGACGGCCGGAAGTATCTTTCGAAAGATAGCTTATATCCTGATGATCCGATCGATAAGGAAAGTTTACGTCCAGTAATTATTTGGTCAATTGTTGGTGTTATTGCATTAGTGATCATTCTTGGATTGCTTGCGGCAATGGGTCAATTAAACATCAATAATATCATTACAATCATTACGGTTATTGCTATTGCTTTACCAATCTACTACTTTGTAATGATGTTGAATTCCAAGAAGGTTACAAAGGATGAAAAGTCACGGGTTGTTGCTTACATTCCACTTTTCATTGCTGCTGCTATCTTCTGGGCAATTGAAGAATCAGGTTCAGTTGTTTTAGCCCTCTTTGCTGAACAACGGACTGTTTTACACATTGGTGGTTGGCACTTTGCTGCTGCTAACTTCCAGACATTGAACCCATTATTCATTATGATCCTAACACCATTCTTCGTTGCACTTTGGGATCACTGGAAAAAACAACCAAGTGCTCCTGGTAAGTTTGCTGCTGGGTTAGTAATTGCAGGTCTTTCCTATGTTTGGATGGCCCTTCCAGCAATGATTCACGGTACAACCGCCGGACGGGTTAGCCCATTCTGGTTAGTTGGTTCATGGTTCATCGTTGAAATCGCCGAAATGTTGATTTCACCAATTGGTCTTTCAGTAACTACTAAACTTGCACCAAAAGCATTTAAGTCTCAAATGATGAGTATGTGGTTCTTGGCGGATGCTGCTGGACAAGCGGTTAACGCCCAAGTTGTTAAGTACTACTCATCAGCTACAGAAGTTCCATACTTCTTAATTATCGGGGCAGTAAGTATCGTCTTCGGATTGATTCTTTGCCTATTCGTTAAGAAGATTCATGGCTTGATGGATGGTGTAGACTAAAAATTATATTAAGGGATCGAGAATAATTCTTGGTCTCTTTTTTTTGAGGTGAGTTATGAAAATTGCAGTAAGCAGTGACCTTCATTTAGATTTAAATCATGCTGATGTTGCAGAAATTATTACTCAACAGGCACATTATTTAACCCGTCAAGAAATTGACCATTACTTTTTTGTGGGGGATTCCTTTAATGATTTTGCGCAAACCAGCGTATATTTTGCGGAACTACAATCGCAATTGCCTATCACAAAGGTCCATTATCTTGCTGGTAACCACGATATGTTAAAAGGGGTCACTTATGAGCAATTAGAAAATTTAGATGATGATCTATATTTTCATAACCGATTTATCGATATTCCCCAAACAAACTGGCGGATTATCGGTAACAATGGTTGGTATGATTATTCGTTTTCAACGTATGAAAGTAATATAAAAGCGGTCGCAAAATGGAAGCGGGCATATTGGGTGGATCGTCCAATTATGCAGCCAATGAATGATCCAGAACGAATGGCGATTGTTTTAGACCAAGTTGAAGAAAACCTAAAACAGGCTCGCAATCAACAAAAACAGGTTATCTTTATGACCCACTTCGCACCGATTAGAGAAGCTCTCCCGCATCCAATTATTGAATCAGCACGGCGGCAGCGGATGTGGGAGATGACGACAGCAATGTTGGGCAGTAGACACTTAGGAGTATTACTCGCTAAATTCCCGGAAGTAAAAGCAGTTTTCTATGGGCATCTTCATTATGCTCAACCATTAATTACCGTTGGAAATATTGAATACCGTAATCAAGCAGTTGGGGTCAGACGCAAAAATAGTGAGGACTGGAAGGGGAAAAGCCTATTAGATCAATGGATTAGCCACCTTTATACTAAAAAAATCTAGTTTTTTCAAAAAAAATAAGAAAAAACACTTGCAATGAGGTTGGAAATTAGGTATTATAATAAACGTTGATTGATACGAAATATTTAATCAAGCAACTTCTTGGAGGAGTAGCGAAGTCTGGTTAAACGCGACGGTCTGTAAAACCGTTCCTTCGGGTTCGGCGGTTCGAATCCACCCTCCTCCATCTTTATTATTGGGCTATAGCCAAGCGGTAAGGCAACGGTTTTTGGTACCGTCATGCGCTGGTTCGAATCCAGCTAGCCCAACTGTTATTGAAAGGCTAAGAAAAACATCAGTTTTTCTTAGCCTTTTCTAGTTCAAAATTTTATTAAGCTATATGAAAAAAGGAATGACAGCCAATGCCTAAACAAGGTCATTTTGCCAAAAGCATGCGAACTAAACAAATAAATGATTTTAAAGTGAAACGCAATGCGACTAGTGCGACCATTGATGATGAACAGTTAACAGATTTCCTAGTGGTTCGCTTTGCTTTAACAGCTAAGAAGAGGGCTCAATCTGGGGCTCGAGAAACTGCTCAACGGTTCTTGATTGAAATTTGTGATTCTTTACAAGAAAATGATGGGGATTTACAGGCGATCATTCCAAATTTACTAGCGAGTCTTAATGCCCGGGTACCTTGGCAATTCTATCCAGAAATTCTGGGAGAATGGGATTTGCTTCAAAAGTTTTTACAAAAAGAACTTCCTGCAGTCCCATTAGAAAAACGTCTACGAATTAAGCACCCAGTCACAACCCAGGAAATGGAGACGTTAATTGCAAAATTATTGGCCAGAAAGATTACTGCAATTACGTTTATTAATCAGCCGGGAGTTGATCCACATAAAAAAGATCAGATGGTGACAATGATGCTAACAACGATCTATCATGATCAAACGATTGAATGGGATAAAGTACGGTTGTTACTAGCGCCATTTAAGTTTGAAATTGCCCCTGAACTAGACGAAGAAACGAAAGACTGGTTAAAGAAATTAGCAGAAAAATAATAACGTTGACTTTCGTTCTGCTTCCTTGGTAGAATTAAATCGTTATTGCAGAGCTGTGGTGGAGTTTTATCACCGTGGCTCTTTTTATTTTGATTTGAAGGAGGAATCGGAAAGCAATGGCAGAAAAAAACTATTCACGTATTTATCTCGCAATTGGTTCCCTTGCATTACTAACGTTTATCGGAATTTTGAATGAAACATCGATGAACGTCACATATCCAGAATTATCTGCTCAGTTTAATGTATCGCTCGATGTTATTCAGTGGATTACAACTGGTTATTTATTGATGGTAACAATTACAATGGGGACAACTGCCTATCTATTACGCCAGTATCAAGCACGTTGGTTGCACTTATTTGCAGTATCAGTTTTCATTATTGGTGACTTAATGTGTGCTTTGACTGGTAATTTCCCTATTTTGTTAACGGGGAGATTGATTCAAGCTATGGCAACTGGGTTAGCAACGCCAATCATGTTCCATTTAATTTTTACGGAGATTCCGCGTGAAAGAATTGGTATGATGACCGGAATGGCTGCAATGGTTATTTCGTTTGCACCAGCACTGGGACCAACATATGGTGGGGTCGTTTCAGAAATGCTATCATGGCGGATGATCTTTTGGATTTTACTACCAATTGTTTTGATTAGTCTTGTATGTGGTCAACTTTTTATTCGCAATAAACCCCTTGGAAATGATAAAGCCTTTAGTTATGGAAGCTTAATTACACTGGCAATTGCCCTTATTAGTATAATTAGTGCAGTTTCTTCGATTGGGAAACAAGGATTTGGAAAACAGGTTTGGCTTTTATTATTGGTAGCAATTATTTTCTTTAGCGCCTTTATCTATATCAATAATCACGGTAAATCAGAATTGTTTGACTTAAAGGTGTTTAAGGTTGTCCCATTGCGGCTATCAACTGTCACTTATTTTAATTTACAGTTTATTAATATTGGAATTTCGCTTGTTATTCCTATTTACGTTCAATATGTTTTGCACTCTTCGGCAATTGTCGCGGGTCTTATTTTATTTCCCGGGTCATTAATCGGTGCTTTTATCTCGCCATTTGCTGGAACTTTGGCTGATCGTTATGGTTTTGCTACGCCAGTTATTTCCGGGGGAATTCTTTTGGTTATTGGGACAAGTTGCTTCAGTATTTTCCAACGTCATTTAACGCCATTATTAATAACGATCTTCTTCGTTATTTTACGAATTGGTTTTAACTTTGCTTTTTCGAATACAATTTCCAATGCTTCAATGTTGGTTCAACCACAAAATGCCCCTGATGTAAACTCAATTTTCAATATGGTCCAACAATTTGCTGGCTCACTAGGGACGAGTCTTCTTGCCTCCACAATTGCTTTATTCCAAATGGACAATAGCGGCTCATTGCTGGGACGTACGTATGCTGGAGGACGATTTGACTTTATCTTATTAGGAGTTTTGGCAATTATTACTTTATTAACAATGGTTACTAACTATCGCATGCAACAAAAGAAGGAAAGTATTTCTCAATAAGTGGTTGAATTAGCCTGACAAGAATGTGATAATGTGGCTTAATTAATACAAGTTATTACAGGGTTTTAAAGAAAGTGACTATAAGTTAAAATGATACATTCTATCGTTCACTTTATGGTGAGCAATCAGGTTTTTACGCTGTTTATTTGTCTTGCAATTGGCTTTTTGATTGGAAACTATAAAATTGCGGGTAAATTTAATATTGGGGCAACGGTGGGAACGTTAATTGTGACCTTAATAGTGGGGCAAATTGGGAGTTTTCCCCGGGATGAGATGTTGGGAACGATTTTCTTTGGCGCCTTCATGTTCTCTGTTGGTTATCGAATTGGACCTCAGTTATTAGTTAGTTTGAAATTATTTGGGATTCGAATTTTAATCGCTAGTATTTTCTGGATGGTTGTTGCGTTCTTAGTTGGGTGGAGTCTTTTTTCTGCCTTTAAGATTGGACCGGGAATCGCTGCCGGAGTTATTTCAGGGGCCCTTACCCAATCAGCCACTGTTGCCAGTTCATTACAAACAATTGGATCTTTACCAGTCAGTCAAAGCGTTAAGGCAACTTATGAGGCTCAGCTCCCAGTTGCCTATGCTTTAACATACGTTTTTGGAACATTAGGGATAATTATTTTTTTACGTGACCTAGCACCTAAAATTTTGGGGATTTCAATTGCTGAACAGGGTCCTAAAATGGCTGAACATTATCACTTCCATGCTAAAAACCCTAATCCAACTTGGCGACGAACATATCGCATTGCAGATAATTCACCGCTTGTCGGTAAAATGCTTGAGGAATTTAATCGGCGGTCTAATTACCGAATTATTGGGTTAGCTGCTTTTCATGATGGCAAAATGACTGACCACCTTGAATATCAATTGCAGGTTGGCGACTTGCTAACTGTTATTGGTTACGCCGATCATTTCGATCGATTAATGCGAGTACCAGGATTAACAGAAGTGTTGACGCCGACCAATGCGCCGCGTGAACGAGCTTTTGTTCTGGGGAAAAACTTTAAACCGGGTGAATTAGCCCTTCTTCGCCAACACGGGGTTTTTGTGAACATTCAAGACCCAATCAGCGGAAACCAACAATTGATTAACCAGTTGCGGCCAGGAGATGTGATTTCATTGACTGGGAATACATCGCGAACCAAGGCAATTTTAAAAAAGATGGGACGCTGGAAAGCTGCAGATACAGCAATGAATTATTCTTTATTCTCTTTAGGAATCGGTTGTGCTTCCCTTTTAGGAATTATCGGGCTAAAATTAAATAGTATTCCGTTGCAACTAGGGAACGGAACGGCGGCTTTAATTATGGGACTAATCCTGAGTTCGTGGATTGAGCGTCACCGTGACCGTAAATCCATCCCTGTAACGGTAACTAGCTTTCTTCAGAGTTTTGGACTAACGCTTTTTGTAGGAACAGTTGGTTTGCAATCAGCTCAAGCATTTACAAGTGCAATTAAGTCGTTGGGTATCGGGGTCTTATTCATTGGGGCGATGATTTCAATAATGCCACATTTACTAACGCTGTTCTTTGGACGCTATATATTGAAGATGGAACCTCTTGCTTTAATTGGTGCACTGACTGGTTCAGGAACGATTGCAGCGGCAATGAATGAGATTTCGCAAAAAGCAGGTCCAGAAGGCGGAGCATATTATGCGGCTGCCTTTACTCCGGCGTTTGTAGTTGGTAATATTGGAATTACATTACTAGGGCCGATTTTTGTGGCGCTACTATCATAATTTATCGCTTAGAAAGGGCGTGCAAAATTATAATGCAACAATTTTTTACAATTTTAGGTGGAATGGGGACGCTAGCAACAGAAAGTTATGTACGGCTGTTAGATAAGAGAACGCCAATTCATCGTGATCAAGATTACTTAAACTATTTAGTTGTTAATCATGCAACCGTTCCTGATCGTACTACATGGATTCTCGACCATAGTCAACCAGATCCTAATGAGGCCCTGATTGAAGATATTAAACAGCAAAGTCTTTTGAATCCTGCATTCTTTGTCTTAATTTGTAATACAGCCCATTACTCTTTTGATAAGTTACAGGCAGCAACGGAGATTCCGATTCTCAATATGCTGCAAGAAACGGTTAACGAGATTAAGAAGATTAAGCCGGATGCAAAGCGGGTTGGTCTATTAGCCACTAAAGGAACTTTGGCAGCTAACTTATATGATCCTTATATTGAAAAGGATGGGTACGAACTTATCAAGCCAACTCCTGAGATCGCCGATATGACAGAAGACTTGATTTACCATGATATCAAAGAAGCTGGCCATTCTGATGGCAAGAAGTATCATGAGCTAGTGCGGAAAATGATTGAAGAACAAGGAGCAGATGTAGTAGTTTTGGGTTGTACTGAATTATCTTTTGCAGAAGAGATGGACCCTGAAACTAAGTACCCGGTTGCCGATTCACAATCAATTATTGTTGATCGGTCTCTTGAACGAGCATTGAAATTACGACAAAAATAATAAAGATTAAAAATTAGAGACCGAGGAAAGGTAATAATTCCAACGGTCTCTAATTTTTTGGGCGATATTTTAAGAAATTGGTCTAGATTTTTGGGAATGGTGTAAAATATACACATGCGCAATGTTTAGCAAACAATGGCGTAAGGAGGAAAGAAAATGAGTTCACCTGTTTATATTCAAATTCACAATCAGTTAAGACAAAACATTGAAGATGGTGAGTGGAAAGTTGGCGATAAAATTCCCGCTGAACGCGAACTTGCTAATAATTTTGGTGTCAGTCGAATGACCCTGCGACAAGCAATTCAAGCATTAGTTGATGAAGGAATTCTTGAGCGAAGAGTTGGTTCTGGAACTTTTGTCGCTAATCGCAAAGTTCAAGAAAAAATGTCGGGAATAACGAGTTTTACTGAATTAATGCATGCGACAGGGAAGAAAGCTGCTAGTAAGACAATTTCTTACCACTTGACGATTCCTTCGCAAACAGAGGTTGAAAAGCTAAAGTTAGCACCAGATGAACAAGTTTTACGAATGGAACGAGTGCGTTATGGAAATGATGTGCCGATTTGCTACGAAATTGCAACCGTTCCTGCTAATCTCGTTCAAAAATTTAGTAAAGAAGAAATTACCACTTCTTTTTATCGGACGCTAGAAAAAAAGGCGAACCTTTATCCTGGGCATGCGACCCAGCATATTTCAGCAACAAAGGCGACAGAAAAGATTGCTAACTACTTGCAGATTAAGCGAGGGGATGCTCTCTTGCGAATGACCCAACTATCTTACTTACAAGATGGTCGGCCTTTTGAATATGTCCATACTCAATATGTTGGATCGCGGTTTGAATTTGTCTTTGAAAAGTAATCAAGACAAATCCATGTTACAATACTGATTAACGATATTACTTTTGAGAGGAATTATACTAATGAAATTTGATTATCCGGATGATAGCCTTACCCTTCATACTGATGCGTATGAATTGAGTATGATGCAGACCTACTGGAAAAAAGGAATGGGTAACCGCCGTGCTGTCTTTGAGGCCTTCTTCCGTAAAATGCCATTTAATAATGGGTATGCTGTTTTTGCCGGGTTAGATCACATTATTCGCTATGTAAAGCAATTACATTTTACTGATAGCGACATTGAATATTTAAAGTCTACGAATCAATTTGATGATGACTTTCTAGAATATTTACGTAACTTTAAATTTACGGGTTCAATCAGCAGCTTTGAAGAAGGAGATCTGGTATTTAACCATGAGCCGATTATTCAGGTTGATGCGCCAATTATTGAAGGCCAATTGATTGAAACGGCAATTTTAAATATTCTTAATTATCAGATTATGATTGCGACAAAGGCTTCACGAATTAAGTCAATTGTCGGTAACCAAACTGTAATGGAATTTGGTTCACGGAGGGCACAAGAATTGGATGCAGCTTTGTGGGGAACGCGAGCAGCATATATTGGTGGCTTTGATGCTACAAGTAACGTCCGTGCAGGTAAATTATTTGGTATCCCGATTTCAGGAACCCATGCTCATGCCCTTGTGCAAGTATACATGAATGATTATGACGCATTTAAAGCATATGCAGAAACTCATCATAATTGTGTCTTTCTTGTGGATACTTTTGATACCTTAAAGAGTGGGGTTCCAAACGCAATTAAGGTTGCCAAGGAATTTGGCGATAAAATTAACTTTATCGGTGTCCGGATTGACAGTGGTGATATGGCCTACCTATCTAAAAAAGTACGCAAAATGCTGGATGATGCTGGTTTTCCAGACGCAAAAATCATCGCATCTAATGGCTTGGATGAAAAGACAATCCAAAACTTGCAAATGCAAGGAGCGAAGATTGATACGTGGGGAATCGGGACTAAGTTAATTACTGCCTATGACCAACCCACTCTAGGGGCGGTGTATAAATTAGTTGCTATTGAAGATGAAGATGGCCAACTTGTTGATACGATTAAGATTTCTAATAATGTTGGTAAAATGTCAACTCCCGGCAAAAAACAAGTATGGCGGATTAACGATCGTGCAGATCTCAAGAGTGAAGGGGATTATATTACATTAGTTGATGAGGATCCTCGTAATGAAAAATCACTCAATATGTTCAATCCTAACTTCCCACTCCAACAAAAAGACGTGGAGGATTTTACTGCCCGGCCAATGCTAAAGCCAATCTGGCAAGATGGTAAGTATGTTTATGATGAACCGACCTTAGAGGAGAGCCGACAACACCGTTTTGATAGTTTAAATGCTTTATGGGATGAGTATAAACGAGATTTAAACCCAGAAGTATACCCAGTCGATTTGTCACAGAAATGCTATGATAATAAACTTAAATTAATTCACCAAGTTCATGAATATGTTAAATCATTGAATAAGTAGAGGTAATCTGTAGTGCGAAAGTATCAAGAAGAAATAATTAATGCATTAGGCGTTAACTCGCAAATTGATCCCCAAGCAGAAGTAACTAAACGTGTTCAGTTCATCTGTGATTTTCTCCAAACCACTAAGATGAAGACCCTGGTATTAGGAATTTCTGGCGGTCAAGATTCAAGTTTGGCGGGGCGGCTTTCACAATTGGCAGTCGAAAAGCTGCGGGAAGAGACTGGCGACAATGAATACCAATTTATCGCAGTCCGGTTGCCATATGGTGAGCAAGCTGATGAGTCAGATGCAATGTTTGCAATTAATGACTTTATTAAACCTGATAAAATAATGCGGGTTAATATTAAGGCGACGACTGATGCGATGGTGGCATCCTTAAATGAAGCAGGTACGTCAATTAGCGATTTTAATAAGGGAAACATTA
The DNA here is from genome assembly GCF_020784695.1 of Limosilactobacillus secundus. Taxonomy (NCBI): domain Bacteria; kingdom Bacillati; phylum Bacillota; class Bacilli; order Lactobacillales; family Lactobacillaceae; genus Limosilactobacillus; species Limosilactobacillus secundus. The sequence continues at coordinate 113,874 of NZ_JAJGUA010000032.1, read as the reverse complement.
AAGCCCGGGAACGAATGATTGTCCAATATGCTATTGGTGGAGAAAACAAAGGAGCTGTGGTAGGAACAGACCATGCCGCTGAAGCAGTAACTGGTTTTTATACTAAGTTTGGGGATGGCGGTGCCGATATTACACCACTTTCTGGATTAGATAAGCGCCAAGGAAAAGCCTTATTACAATACTTAGGAGCACCAGCCAAGCTTTATGATAAAACACCAACTGCAGACTTAGAAGAAGACAAACCAATGCGTCCCGATGAAGAAGCGCTTGGTGTTCGCTATGATGAAATCGACGACTACTTAGAAGGTCGTGAAGTTTCGCCAGCAGCTGCTGAAAAGATTGAAGGTTGGTATCGGCGGACGCAACATAAACGGCACTTACCGATTGCCCCATACGATACCTGGTGGAAATAAATTAATAATAAAATGGGAGGCTGGGAGTCAACTCAGTCTCTTTACTAGTTTTAAGGAGGATGACAATGGAAGAGGAAACACTTCAGCTTGTTAGTAAACAATTACCAGATATTCGCCCTCAACAAATTAAAGCGGCCCTCGGCTTAATGGATGAAGGAAATACGATTCCCTTTATTGCCCGTTATCGTAAAGAAATGACGGGTACGCTTGATGAAGTTCAATTGCAAGCTATTCGGGATGAATATCACCGGGTAACGACATTGCGGGAACGTCAAGCGACAGTTATCAATAAGATTAAAGAGCTCGGTAAGCTAACACCGGCGCTCGAAAAGCAAATTAATAGCGCGACCGAATTGCAAGAAGTAGAAGATCTTTATTTGCCATATAAGCAAAAGCGACAGACAAAGGCCCAACAAGCTCGTGAACATGGCTTGGCACCGCTAGCAAATTGGCTGCTATCTTACCCTGACGATGATTTAAGTGCGAAGGCGCAAGAATTTATTAACGATGATGTTCTTGATGCTGAAAGTGCATTAACAGGCGCACATGAAATTTTAGCTGAAGCAATTAGTGAAATGGCCACGGTGCGAAGCTGGTTGCGAAATTATACTGCTCAACATGGGCAATTAGAGACAGGTATAAAACGTGGTGGGGAAGAAAAGGATGAGCTTGGGACTTATAAGCAGTACTATGAGTTCACTAGTCCAGTTCAAAAATTAAATTCTTATCAAATTTTAGCCTTTAATCGCGGAGAAAAAGAAGGAATTATTAACGTCAAAATCACTTTAGATGAAGAACCAGTGATGAATTACCTTCGTTTCCGTTTAATCAAAACCAGCAAGAAAAACGACGCAACTGCCTTTATTGAGGACGCCTACAAGGATGCCTACAAGCGTTTCTTGGGCCCGGCAATTGAACGGGAACTGCGGCGTCAATTAACAGAGGGTGCTGATGAACAGGCGATCAAGGTCTTTGGTGAGAACCTCTATCATTTGTTGATGCAAGCACCAATTAAGGGAAAAGTTGTGTTAGGATTTGACCCTGCTTACCGAACTGGTTGTAAGTTGGCGGTCCTTGATGAAAATGGGAAATTTTTAACTAAAGCAGTTATCTATCCCCACAAACCAGCGCCAGAAAAGCAACGTGTGACAGCAGAAAGCGAGTTTATTGACTTACTAGAAAAGTACCACGTTGAAATGATTGCGATTGGTAACGGGACAGCTAGCCGGGAATCAGAACAGTTTGTTGCGGAAGCACTTAAAAAGATCAAACGGCCAATCTATTATGTAATCGTAAATGAAGCTGGAGCCTCAGTTTATTCCGCAAGTAAAGAAGCCCGTGATGAATTCCCTGATCTGCATGTTGAACAACGAAGCGCAATCAGTATTGGTCGTCGTCTGCAAGACCCCCTTGCTGAATTAGTTAAAATTGATCCGCAAGCGGTTGGTGTTGGGCAATACCAGCATGATTTGCCGAAGAAAGAATTGAGCGGGGAACTGGAAACAATTGTTGAACGGGCGGTAAACCGGGTTGGGGTCAACCTCAACACAGCTAGTTATCAATTATTAACCCGTATTTCCGGGCTTAATAAAACGATTGCTAAGAATATCGTTACTTACCGAGATGAAAATGGGCGGTACACTAATCGGACGCAGCTAAAGAAAGTGCCACGGTTAGGACCTAAAGCTTATCAACAATCTGTTGGTTTCTTGCGGATTATTGGTGGCGAAAATCCATTAGATAACACTGATGTCCACCCAGAAAGTTACCAGGTGGCGGAAGAGATTATTCAAGCAGCAGGGATTAATGTCGATGAGTTGGGAACGCCAAGTGCTGATGATAAGTTAAAGAAAATTGATGTTAAGCAGTTTACGGATGATCAAGTTGGAACGGAAACCGTTACTGATATTATTTCTTCTTTGCAAAAGCCAGGCCGTGACCTGCGTGATTCAATGCCTGCTCCATTATTACGCCATGATGTAATGACGATTGAAGACCTTAAGCCGGGGATGAAACTTCAGGGAACTGTCCGGAATGTTGTCGACTTTGGAGCCTTTGTTGATATTGGTGTCAAACATGATGGGTTAGTTCATGTTTCAAAGATGAGTAAGCAGTTCATTCGTGATCCGCGGGCAATGGTAGCCGTTGGTGATATTGTGGACGTGTGGATTGATGATGTCGACTTGAAGCGTCAGCGGATTCAATTAACGATGCTTGAACCGGAGACAGTCACGAATGACTAATGCTGAATTACAACAATTGACCGAACAGTGGTCAAAAGAATACTTTGGGCGGGAATTTACGCACAAGGTATTTTTTAATAAGCGGTTAAAAACAACCGGTGGACGTTATTATTTAAGTGACCATCGTATTGATATCAACCCGTTAATGTATACTGAATTTGATCTTCATAATCTGCGCCAAGTGGTTCTTCATGAATTGTGCCATTATCATTTACATCTGTTAGGAATGGATTACCGCCATCGTAGTAGAGAATTTAAGACTTTACTAGTACAGGTGGGAGGATCGAGATATGCACCACTAACTAGTAAAAGAAAAGTAAATTCCAAGAAAAAATGGCATTATATCTGTACTGGTTGTGGTGTTGAAATCGCGCGACAACGGCGGTTCAACACCCAACGATATATTTGTCGGCGATGTGGTCACAAATTTCTTTTAAAAAATTGAAAAAAGTTGTTGCCAACGAATAGGTATCTTGCTATAATAATATTCGTTGGTTGATATGCGGCCGTGGCGGAACTGGCAGACGCGTAAGATTAAGGATCTTATGGTCGATTATGACCGTGGAGGTTCAAGTCCTCTCGGCCGCACTACTTAAAAAGCACTGAGTAATATTTGCTCAGTGCTTTTTTTGTTTTAAAATTTTCATTTAATAAAATTTACGTAAATTTTACTTCCTTCTCTTGCTATCTCAACGATGAAAGCGCTATACTTTAGATGTTGTAGATAGTAACGAGGAGGGATCTATTAATGAACGCAAATATCAAATGGCTTGATGATCCAGAAACATTCCGGGTTAATCAATTACCTGCGCATAGTGACCATTATTATTACGGCAACTATGATGAATGGCGGCATAATAATAGTCGTTTTGCGCAAAACTTGGATGGACAATGGCAATTTAACTTTGCTGAAAACCCGCGTGAACGCGAAGAAGATTTTTATAAGACAGATTACGATAGCAGCAGCTTTGGAACAATCGAAGTTCCTAGTGAGATTGAACTAAATAATTATGCCCAAAATAATTACATTAACACTTTGATTCCGTGGGAAGGTAAGATTTACCGTCGTCCTGCATATGCCCTTAGTCCTGATGATGCGCAAGAAGGATCGTTTAGCGATGGGGATGACAATACTGTTGGCGAATACTTAAAACATTTTGACCTTGAACCTTCTTTACGGGGAAAGCAGATCCGCATTCGTTTTGATGGTGTTGAGCGTGCCATGTATGTTTGGCTTAATGGTCACTTTATTGGTTACGCTGAAGACAGTTTTACCCCATCTGAATTTGACCTGACTCCTTACGTTCAAGATGAAGGTAATGTTTTAGCCGTGGAAGTTTTCAAGCATAGTACCGCCTCGTGGATTGAGGATCAAGATATGTTCCGCTTTTCTGGGATTTTCCGGAGTGTAAACCTATTAGCTCAACCACTTGTTCATGTTGAAGACCTTAATATTCGGCCAATTGTTACTGATAATTATCAGGACGGTATTTTTAATGTTGACCTTCAACTTCACGGTGAAAAGACCGGGAACGTTAATGTGCGGGTTATCGACAACGATGGTAATACGCTCGTCAATGAAACACACCCTGTTGACTCCCCGGTAAAAGTTCAGGATCAATTTTTAGAAAATGTTCACTTATGGGATAACCATGATCCTTACCTCTATCAATTGTTGATTGAAATTCGTGATGACGAAGGTAATTTGGTCGAACTCGTTCCATATCGTTTTGGTTTTCGCCGAATCGAAATTAATAAAGACCATGTTGTCCTATTGAATGGTAAACGGCTAATTATCAATGGTGTTAACCGTCACGAATGGAATGCTAAACGTGGCCGCGCGATCACGATGGATGATATGACGAGTGATATTCACACCTTTAAGGAAAATAATATTAATGCCGTCCGGACGTGTCACTATCCAGATCAAATTCCGTGGTATTACCTTTGTGATGATAATGGGATTTACATGATGGCCGAAAACAATCTGGAATCCCATGCTACCTGGCAGAAGATGGGAGCAATTGAACCATCATATAACGTCCCTGGTTCAGTTCCCCAATGGCGTGATGTAGTAGTTGATCGAGCACGGACTAACTATGAAACATTTAAGAACCACCCGTCGATTTTATTCTGGTCTTTAGGTAATGAATCATATGCTGGCGATAATATTGTCAAAATGAATGAATTCTATAAGAAGCATGATGATAGTCGGCTTATTCACTATGAAGGTGTTTGTCATACTCCCGAATATCGTGCTCGGATCTCAGACGTTGAAAGCTGGATGTACTTACCACCTAAAGAAGTTGAGGAGTACTTGAAGAACAATCCAGACAAGCCATTTATGGAATGTGAGTACATGCATGATATGGGAAATTCCGATGGTGGAATGGGTTCGTACATTTCCTTGCTTGATAAATACCCACAATACTTTGGCGGTTTCATTTGGGACTTTATTGACCAAGCCCTCCTTGTTAAGGACCCGGTAAGTGGTCAAGAAGTGATGCGCTATGGTGGTGATTTCGATGATCGTCACTCAGATTACGAATTCTCGGGAGATGGCTTGATGTTTGCCGATCGGACACCGAAGCCAGCAATGCAGGAGGTAAGATACTACTATGGCTTACACAAATAAATTACGCGTGATATACGGTGATGCAACATTAGGACTTAGTGGTGACGGCTTTCATTATATCTTTAGCTATGAGCGTGGTGGATTAGAATCGCTTAAACTAAACGGTAAAGAATGGCTATATCGTGAACCAATGCCGACATTTTGGCGGGCAACCACTGATAATGATCGAGGGAGCGGCTTTAATATTCGATCTGCTCAGTGGTTAGCAGCGGATACTTTCCATAAGTGTGTTGGAATTGACCTGATAGTTGATAACCAACACTTTGCTGAATTGCCTATTGCGCCGACAACCAATGAATTTAGTGATCCCATATCTGCTGAGGACGTCAAAATTAAGTATACTTTTGAGACGCTAACAGTTCCGGCTACGCAAGTCACGGTAACTTATGAGGTTAACGGACAAGGTGAGATTAAAGTGACAATGCATTATTACGGTCATGAAGACTTACCCGATCTACCAGTAGTAGGAATGCGTTTTATCATGCCAACAGTTGCTACCGGCTTTGACTATCAAGGATTATCCGGTGAAACTTACCCCGACCGGATGGCAGGCGCAACTGAGGGCACTTTCCATGTTGATGGTTTACCGGTTACTAAGTATTTAGTCCCGCAGGAAAATGGAATGCACATGGATACTCATGCATTAACAATTACGCGTGATTCTACTCAAAATAATGCTGATCATTCTCGGGAGCCATTTAGCTTAATTGTTAAGCAAAACGAGCAACCATTTGCCTTCAGTTGTTTACCATATACAGCGGAGGAATTAGAAAATGCAACACACATCGAAGAGTTGCCGCTTGCACGACGAACCGTTCTCGTAGTTGCGGGGGCCGTTCGAGGCGTTGGAGGAATTGATAGCTGGGGTGCAGATGTTGAAGAACAGTATCATATTCCTGCCGACCGTGATGTTGAGTTTTCATTTGTATTGAATGCAAAATAGAAAGTACAAATTGTTATATAGATCAAAAGTTAACAGCAAAATAGGCCTCAAATATTCGGAAAAGCCGATTATTTGAGACCTTTTGCATTCTGAAGGGTGTGACCGCTGGAGTCAATTATAGCTTTTATCATGCACCCTTTTTATGCTAATCAATTTCACCTGCCATAACTCGCTTAAAGTAAGGTCTAAAGTGCGTACAGAAATAATAAAGGCCATAAATCGCAAGCATGCTAAGACCAACTAGTGAAATCACTAATAAAGCGGTGAACCATTTTGCTTGTTTAAAGTAGAGGGTAACGGTATTTTTACCTTTACGCTGCTGAATGTAAGGAGCACCAACCGAGGATCGCTGATAGTGACGAAGTAGGTGACCATTAACTGTTAATTGTGATTCGTGATATGTAATAATTGGCAACCGAACTTTTCCCGCTTTTCCTGTTTCCCATGTTAATTGCAATCCCCCATGAGGCAAGACAGTATGAGTATATTTATGGGCTTCATTAATAATTTGCCCTTCATAAGCGTAAGAACGAACATACTTTTGATTCATGTACTTCTTAGGAATTGGCAAATAATCAGGACTTCTCTTCTCAACCATCGTTAACAGTTGACCAGGGTAAAGATCATGGACGGAGTGTCGCAGTGCGGCCTTATTTTCACTTACGCGGGTAATTGCGCTAAAACTATTAAGGACAATTTCTGAATCATAGCGTGCTGCTCGTTTATAAACATCAATTGTTGTGGGAGTAAAGACCAGAAAAACCATTAGCAAGAGAATTCCAGTAGTTAATTGATTTCGTAAGTCAATCTCTTGCGCTTTTTTATCAAGGGTGGTAGCACTGATCCCAACTCCTGCGAGTAAGAGAGGAAAGGCAATAATTGTCAACCGGTTAGGGAACTGCAAAGTGTGTCCAAGGGCCGGGATCACATCTTGGAAAAATGACCACGGAGTAAGGAAAGAACTAAGTAAGAAAACCAAAGAGCCAAGTAATGTCAGTACCGTATTAATAAGTGATTTGTTAAAAGTAAATAATACGTAGATGAGTTGAAGGATAAAGAGAATCCACATTGCATAGATTAGGTAATCGCGTGTACTGCTAAACATTGAAGGCAATAATACGTTATCTGCGAGGCTAAAATCGGCAGGATGAGCAATGTTATTGTGGAGGTTAAGCATTAATAAGGCTCCCCAAACATTAGCCGTTAAAATAATCGTTCCGCCGCCTGCCTTTAGCGTTTCGATCCACATTTTCTTACGGTTAGTTGTTATAATTAATCCAATAATAAAGAACGGTGTTAGTGTAATCACAAAAAATAAAGAACTTAGCATGTGGATCTGAATGATGATCGTCATTAGGGTCATCAATTGTAACCAGTTGACTGGTCGTTGGTGATCCTGGATCATACGGACTCCACAAATTACCATATAAGGGGCCAGAGCAGCTCCCCATGCATTCATATTCTGTGCTAATTCCCATCGTGGAAGCCAGCCAATGTTCATATAGATTAGGGCACAGATAATTGCAAATGTCCGTTTACTATGAACACGGATGCCAAGCCGGTACATGCCGATCCCACCTAATAAATAGACGATAAAGGTAGTGACGATCTGATATTGATACCAAGTTCCTACTACGCCAAGAATAGCTCCATTTAAATATGCAAAGAGGGGACCATAAACGGCATTGATGATGCGGCCACTTTGTTGGAAACTATAATTACTTTGAAAATAGCTAAAATTAAGCTGTTGAATTTGCTTAGCTGCATCGTAAAAACGGTTAAAGTGGAAAATGGAGTCCGTCCCTAAAATAACTCCATGTGATACAAATTGGGGGGACATGATTAAGTATGCCATTGCAGCGATGGCACAGTATGGCAGCCCCCAATTAATTAGATTAGCAATTTTAGATTTCATAAAATTGAGAATTAAACTAAATCAGTTTAATTTTTCCTTTCCTCAAATACTTACCTTAATAATTATACGGCAGAAAAGTCGACTGTAAAATAACCCTCTGCAGCTAGTTTAATTGTTAAGCACTAGTAAAATGCGCTATTATAAGATAGTGGCAAAGGGGAGTGAAAAAATGGCAGAATTAGTAATTGTACGTCATGGGCAAAGTCAAGCTAACCGTGATAATATTTTTACTGGCTGGACTGATGTTCCGTTGACTCCTAAAGGAATTGAGCAGGGTGAATTAGTAGGCAAGGAATTGCTAAGACTAGGTATCCAATTTAGTGATGCATATACGTCCTATATGGAACGAGCAATCATGACGACTAATATTATCCTAGAAGAAATTAATCAGCTATATATTCCTGTTCATAAAACGTGGCGACTAAACGAACGTCATTATGGGGCATTGAGTGGTCGGAACAAAGATGAAGTGAAGAAAGAAATTGGTGCAGAACAGCTTCATAAATGGCGACGTGGTTTTAAAGATTTACCACCACAATTAAAAGAACGCCAGTATGATCGCCGCTATGAGCGCTTAGGAGTTAAGATTCCGCTTAGTGAGAGTTTAGAAATGACGCTCCAACGACTTCTCCCATATTGGCAAGACCATATTGCGCCTCGTTTAATCGATGGACATAATCAGTTAATTGTTGCCCATGGTAGTTCTTTGCGAGCATTAATTAAATATTTAGATGGTATTTCAGATGATGATATTGATAAAGTAGAAGTTCCAAATGGTAAGCCAATTTTATATCGCTTTGATGATCAGCTTAATGTCATTAAAAAGACTTTTATAACAATGGATGGTGAAATTGATGACAATACACGAATTAGCAAATAACCCAACGTTAAGTGGTCAAGTACGCTTGATTGAAAATATTGTTTATGGTGCAATGGATGGGGAAGCATTACATATGTCGATCTTAGCACCGTGGACGCAACGTTTCCCGAAACAATATCAAACTGAACCACGGCCATTGATTGTTTTTGTTCAAGGGAGCTCGTGGCGAACACCAAAAATGGGAGAAGAAATTCCACAACTGGTTCAATTTGTTCAGGCAGGTTATGTTGTAGCAACCGTTCAACATCGTAGCTCAATTGATGGACATCCTTTTCCTGCGTTTTTGCAAGATGTTAAGACTGCTATTCGTTTTTTACGGGCCAATGCGCGAAAATATGCAATTGATCCGCAACAGGTTGCAATTTGGGGTACTTCCTCTGGGGCCAATGCGGCAATGCTAGTCGGCTTAACGGGTGATGATCCGCGTTACAAAGTTGACCTTTATCAAGACGAATCGGATGCAGTAGATGCTGTGGTTAGTTGTTTTGCCCCAATGGACGTGGAGAAGACGTTTGAGTATGATGCTAACGTTCTGGGAAATAAGTTACTGCAATATTGTTTATTGGGACCTGATGTATCAAAATGGCCAGAAATTGAAAAGCAAATGAGTCCCCTATATCAAGTCAAAGATGGACAAAACTATCCACCATTCTTATTGTTCCATGGAGATGCTGATAAAGTTGTTCCATATGAACAAATGGAAAAAATGTATATGCGATTGAAGGACAACGGGAATTCTGTTGAAGCATATCGGGTTAAGGGTGCGAACCATGAACGAGATTTCTGGAGTCCAACAATTTATAACATTGTGCAGAAGTTTCTTGACGATCAATTTAAATAAATTTTAGTAATTGTATTGACAACTTATTTTTTATAAGTTATGATTTTGGCATACTAAGTTAGGAGGAACACGTCATGTTTAACAAACAATTAATCAACGTTACTGTTTGTTGTTGTGGATCGCGTCTTATGCGACCCACAGTTTGGCGTGCTTACTTTTAGTTGAGTAACTGCTAACGTAACCGGGAATAAATGCATAAGGCGCAAATTCAAGTGAGAAGTTCTTGAGTTTGCGCCTTTTTTGTATTCGTTTTTGCATTCTAAAGGAGATAGATATTATGAGATTCAACACACAATTAATTCATGGCGGTAATAGTGAAGATTCAACAACCGGTGCTGTTTCAACACCGATCTACCGTTCATCGACATTCCATCAACACGTTCTTGGCGGTGAACCTAAATGGGAATATTCTCGAACAGGAAATCCAACACGTGCATCTCTTGAAAAATTAATTGCAGAGCTTGAACATGGGACAGCTGGCTTTGCATTTGCTTCTGGATCTGCTGCTATTCATGCTACCTTTTCTTTATTCTCTCAAGGTGATCATTTTGTAGTTGGTAGTGATGTATACGGAGGAACATTCCGATTAATCAATAAGGTATTAAAACGCTTTGGCCTTGAATTTACTGTTGTTGATATGCAAGACCTTGAAGCAGTAGAAAAGGCAATTCAAGATAATACCGTTGCAGTTTATTTTGAAACACCGACTAATCCGCTCTTGCAAACCGCTGATATTAAAGTAATTGCTGATATCGCAAAGAAGCATGGAATAAAGACAATTGTTGATAATACCTTTGCTACTCCTTATAACCAACAACCGTTAACCCTTGGGGCAGATATTGTTGTTCACTCCGCAACCAAATATTTAGGTGGTCATAGTGATGTTGTTGCCGGATTAGCAGTTACTAACGATGATGAGGTTGCTGAACAATTAGCATTCCTGCAAAACTCAATCGGTAGTACGCTTGGTCCTGATGATAGTTGGCTGTTACAACGGGGAATGAAAACTCTCGGCGCGCGGATGCGAGTTCATCAAGAAAATGCGAATGAAGTCATTAACTTCCTTCAAAACGATGAACATATTGGAAAAATTTATTATCCAGGCTTAAAAGATTTCCCTGGTCATGAGGTTGCGACTAAGCAAATGCGGAACTTTGGCGCAATGATCTCCTTTGAACTTAAGGCTGGCTTAGATGCGAAGAAGTTTGTTGAAAGTCTACAATTGATTGATCTTGCCGAAAGCTTAGGAGGAATTGAAAGTTTGATTGAAGTTCCAGCTGTCATGACCCATGGATCTATTCCCCGGGAAATAAGATTAGAAAACGGAATTAAAGATGAGTTGATTCGTCTTTCGGTAGGAATTGAGGACCCTGAAGATATTATTGCTGACTTGCAACAAGCACTTAAAAAATTAGATTAATTATAGAAGAAGGGAAACTGTGACTTATGTGGGAAATTATCAAGACATCTTTACCACAACTCTTAGCAGCGGGATTTAAATATACGATTCCGTTAGCGATTATTTCATTTTTCTTTGGGCTGATTATTGCACTAGTAACAGCTTTAATTCGTCTCTCTCGTCAACGTGGCGCATTCATGATTCTTAAATGGATTGCTAGTTTTTATGTCTGGCTTTTCCGGTCAACACCGCTGCTGGTTCAATTATTTATTGTATTCTTTGGACTGCCATATCTGAGAATTAAGGGAGTCCTGCCGCATGGAATAAAATTAGAACCATTTACAGCCGGCATTATTACATTTTCACTAAACACTGGGGCTTATGCTTCCGAAACAATTCGGGCAGCAATCAGTTCTGTTCCAACTGGGCAATGGGAAGCAGGTGCAGCAATCGGAATGACGCGGTTGCAAATCTTGTGGCGAATTATCTTACCGCAAGCCTTAAGAGTAGCTTTACCGCCCTTATCCAACAGTTTTATAAGTTTGGTAAAAGATACGTCTTTGGCTGCTTCAATTACAATTATGGAAATGTTTGCCGTCAGCCAACAAATTGCGGCCGAAAACTATCAACCATTGCTTATGTATACTTTAGTAGCAATGGTCTACGCGGTCTTTACGACAGTTTTATCTTATTTCCAAGGGTATCTTGAGCGGATAGTAGACCGTCAAGTAAACGCAAATAATAGGTGAGAAAAATGAAATTAACAAATATCAATAAAAGTTTTGGTAATAAAAATGTCTTGAAAAATACCACGTTAGAGTTTCCGGCCGGTAAAACAACAGTAATGGTTGGTCCATCTGGCTCGGGTAAATCAACAATTCTCCGCTCCCTTAACTTACTAGTAATGCCAGAGAGTGGCCAGTATGATTTTGATGATCATCATTTGGATTTCAGTCAAAAAATAAGTAATAAAGATAAGTTGGCAATTCGTCAAGAAACAGGGATGGTTTTCCAAGATTATAATCTTTTCCCTAATAAAACTGTCCTTGGTAACATTATTGAAGGACCAACACAGGTTTTGAAACAGCCGAAAAAGGAAGCAATTGCAAACGCGCATAAATTACTTGCTAAAGTGGGCTTAGCAGATTACGGAGAAGCCTATCCGAATGAATTATCTGGTGGACAAGCACAGCGGGTAGCGATTGCCCGGGCCTTGGCAATGTCACCAAAGTATATCTTACTTGATGAACCGACTTCTGCCCTTGATCCAGAATTAGAACTTAGTGTGTTGAAGGTTCTATTGCAATTAGCTGAAGAAAAACAATCAATGGTAATTGTTACTCATAACATGGTCTTTGCTAAACATGTTGCGGATAAGATTATTTTTGTGGAAAACGGCGAAATTTTATATGATGGTACTCCAGACGAGTTTTTTGCGCCAGATAATCCAAATAAACGAATTAAGAATTTTATCGCCTCAATGACAATGGAAAATTTAAAATAAAGGAAGTTTAGAATAATGAAATTTTGGAAGAAAGTACTATTAACAATTGCAGCCTTAACAGTTGGTACCTCTGCAGGAATTACAGGTGTTTCTGCTGCTTCATCAGCTGTTAATTCAGAATTAGTTCATAAGGGAGAATTGACAATTGGTCTTGAGGGAACTTACTCCCCATACTCTTATCGTAAAAATAACAAATTGACTGGCTTTGAAGTAGATCTTGGTAAGGCAGTTGCTAAAAAGATGGGCTTAAAAGCTAAATTCGTACCAACTAAATGGGATTCACTAATTGCTGGCCTTGGTTCAGGTAAGTTTGATGTAGTAATGAATAACATTACACAGACACCAGAACGGGCCAAGCAATATAATTTCTCTACTCCATATATCAAGTCACGGTTTGCATTAATTGTTCCTACTAATAGCAATATCAAGAGCTTGAAGGATATTAAAGGCAAGAAGATTATTGCTGGGACAGGAACTAATAATGCGAATGTGGTTAAAAAATATAAGGGTAACCTTACAGCAAATGGCGATTTTGCTAGTTCCTTAGATATGATCAAGCAAGGTCGGGCTGCCGGAACCGTCAATTCGCGTGAAGCATGGTACGCTTACAGCAAGAAGAATAGTACTAAGGGTCTCAAGATGATTGACGTTTCTAGTGAACAAGATCCAGCTAAAATTTCAGCGCTTTTTAACAAGAAAGATACTGCTATTCAATCTTCCTACAACAAGGCACTTAAGGAACTTCAACAAGATGGAACAGTCAAGAAGCTATCTGAAAAATACTTCGGTGCAAATATTACTGAATAACTTAAAAAGATCTCCAACGTCTGTATGTTACAGTGTTAGAGATCTTTTTTGAAAGCCATAAATAAATCTATCACAGCTTTTTCACAAATTAATGTTAAATTATTATGCTAAAGTTCCCATTGGATCCCAAGGCTTAAGAACAACTGGGCTCTTAGCGTAATCACGTTTAAGGTCCTCGCTAAGGTACTTCTTATTAATAACGACTTGGTAGCAGTACTTGTCCATCCAATCGTCACTCATAACGAAGTAACCTTTATGACCGACCTTGTTCCCCCATGAGTTTTCGACTTTCCACTTGGTGGGCTTACCATCGACAAGGTCAACACCAGTGATAACCATGGCATGATCCATCATGCTTTCGCTATAATCAAGTGCTTCAGCTTTGGTCATTTCAAGATCAACGTCAAATAGTTTGTCGTAGTCATAGGTGTTAAGGGCCATAATTCCAAGTTTAGTTTCTGAATATTTAATAACATCTGAACCAAACCAAACACTTTCGCCATTCTTTAATTGTTCAATCGCAAGCTGCTTGAATTCATCCATTGGTAGGTTTAAGTGCTTGATTTCGCGGCCACCAACGACATTACCAAGCATATCAATGGTGTAAGTTTGGTGGTACTTCTTATCAGCGGTTGGGGCTTGGATGATTGAAATATAATCATCAAGCTTCCAGCCAACGTACTTCTTGAAAAATTCCTGTGGTGTTAGGTTAGTATCGCGGTGGAATTCGTTGTCCTTCTTTGTCCGATATTCGAAGTCAAAGTGACTAACTGGCTCACCAAATGTGTAAGCAAGCATCCGGTAATTCTCGTTTAACATCTTACGGCGCATTTCATCGATTGCTTCTTCATTTGCATGATCTTCGTTAATCATTTTCCGCAAAATAACGGCATCGTGACGAAGTTTGTTGTTTAAGACTTCATCAATTCCCCGTGAGTTAGAAGAATTAAATGATTCGGGCATTGCGGCTTTTGGCATAACCCCATATTTACTGATGAGGGCGCAAAGCATATCCCATTGACCACCATCATTTTGTGGTTCGTTCATTAACCATGAAACTTTTCGACTGTCGGTAGGCTTTTTAGCAGTCTTAATTACGTTTTGGTAGAAGTAATTGGATTTTTCAAACTTATCCCAGAAGAATTGGTAGGCCTGTGAAAGCTCAAAATTATCAGGTAAGTTAAATTTTTGCTGCATATCATGACGCATTGTGTTCAATGCCGCAAACATCCAACAACGACCGGATTGTTTTTGATCAGCAACGTCCCCCGTCTTGAGGTCAATAGAGAAATGAGGAGTATTATCAGCAATTGAATGCCAATTAAAGCTTGCATTCCGTACCCCGTTTTTTGTAACAGTATTTTCTAAAACACTGCTGTTAGGGTGATGACGGTAGTTTTTATGAAAACTAGCAATATCTTCTTTATTAATTGAAAAGCTCATTTGCAATATCTCCTTTGAATAGATTAAATTAACGGGCGTGCAATACCTTTGGACCTTCTGGAGTACCAACAATTACGTCGTTAACTCGATTTAAGAATAAACCAGTCTCAACAATTCCAACCATGTGGATCAATTCGTCGGCTAAGGCCTTAGGATCATCAATTTCGCCAAGGTGAAGGTCGATAATATAGTTATTTTCATCGGTACGGAACTTTTTATCTCCATCCATTCGCCAAGTTGGCTTGTAGCCCTTCTTTTCAAGACGGTCAAAGACATGTTGAGAACCGAATGGAATTACTTCAACAGGAAGGGGGAAAGCGCCAAGTTTGTGGACAAGTTTACTTTCATCGACAATCCACATTACCTTATTTGAGGCATTGGCAACGATCTTTTCCCAAAGGAGGGCACCACCGCCACCTTTGATTCCTTGGAAGTCATCACTGATTTCATCGGCCCCATCAATAGTTAAATCAATGTGGTCAACGTCATCAATATCTTTAATTGTAATTCCAAGGTCGCGTGCTTGTTTAGCAGTTCGGTTTGAAGTTGTTACGCCGATAATATCTTTGATCTTACCTTCTTGGACTTGCTTACCAAGTTCATCAACCATATATTTAACGGTTGATCCAGTTCCGAGACCGACAATCATTCCAGATTTAATGTATTTAACTGATTCCTTACCTGTTTGTTCTTTTAATGCATTTTGATCCATTAATATTCCTCCTAATTAAAGCGATCTGCAACTGGCAATAGTTGCTGATATTCTGGATGTAGTTTGAATTGCGCTACCGCATATGGACACATGAGCTTGACAGTGTAGTGTTCTTTCGTTGCATAATCTACAAATTGACGTACTAGTTCAGCTGCAATTCCTTGCCCACGGTAAGTTGGTTGCACAAAAACTCGTTCAACGACAACGTGATCATTTGTATCTGGGACTTTTGGAAAACTGATCTCGCCAATTAAAGGTTCTTGATCGTCAAAAGCAATGATACGCTGACCATCAACTCGATATTGCATATAAACACATCCTTTCATAATAATTTTCGATAAACTGCTTTTAAAAGTCAAGTTATCAAAGCGATACCATTAACTTATTATCTAGCATATAATAGTATACTGGAATAATTAAGAATAAAACACTATGAGGTGAACGTAATGAAACGTGGATTTAAGATTGTTTCTAGTAAGAAAGACCAAAACATACATTTACCCCAACGCCAAACAGCGCGGGCGGCCGGATATGATTTTGAGGCATCAGAAGATTTTATCCTGCCATCAATTTGGAAAGGTAATTTCTTAAAGGTACTTTGGCAAATTCATCAACAAAAAAAGCTAACTGATGAAGAGTTTAAGATTGCTGATTCCTGTTTGAAGCCATACTTAGTACCTACCGGCATCAAAGCCTATATGCAAGCTGATGAATTTCTCTTATTAGCTAACCGGTCAAGTGGTCCTTTTAAACGTCGCTTGATTTTACCAAATGGAATCGGCATTGTGGATGCAGACTATTATGATAATGATAGTAATGAAGGTGAAATCTTCTTCCAACTTATTAACTACGGGTTACGAGATTATCATATAAAAAAAGGAGAACGGATTGGTCAGGGAATTTTTATGCCATATTTAATCGCTGATGGTGAAGAACAACCAACTGCTAAACGGACTGGCGGATTTGGTTCAACAAAAGAATAAATAACTAGAGAGGAATTAAAGCAATGGCAAAAGTTCGAACACAATATGTTTGCCAAAACTGTGGCTATAACTCACCACGCTACTTAGGGCGGTGTCCAAACTGTGGTGAGTGGAATACTTTAGTGGAAGAACAGATAGAAACCAGTTCTGCACCAACAAAAAAAGCAACCACCACCTTAACCGGCTTAGTTGCCAAACCACAGAAAATTAATGAGATTGATAGTACAGAGACTCCTCGTGTTAAAACAAAATTGAATGAGTTAAATCGCGTTTTAGGTGGTGGAATCGTTCCAGGATCACTAATTCTAATTGGTGGGGATCCTGGAATCGGAAAATCGACCCTCCTTTTACAAGTTTCAGGACAATTAAGCGATGAGCACCACCGGGTTTTATATGTGTCTGGAGAAGAAAGTGGGACACAAATTAAAATGCGGGCAGAACGGTTGAAAGTTGCTGGGGATGATTTTTATGTGTATCCAGAAACAAATATGGATAGTATTCGGGATACTATTCGTGACCTCAAGCCAGAGTATGTAGTTATTGACTCGGTACAAACGATGCAGGCGACTGATGTAAGTTCAGCAATTGGTAGTGTGTCGCAAATTCGTGAAGTTACCGCCCAGTTAATGCAAATTGCTAAAAGTAATAACATTACGATTTTTGTTGTTGGCCATGTGACAAAGGGTGGTGCAATTGCCGGTCCAAAGATTTTAGAGCACATGGTTGATACGGTTTTGTACTTTGAAGGAGATCTACACCATACATATCGTATTTTGCGATCAGTGAAAAATCGATTTGGTTCAACTAACGAGCTTGGTATTTTTGAAATGCATACAAATGGGCTGACGGAAGTAAAAAATCCATCAGAAATCTTTTTAGAGGAACGGTTACATGATGCAACCGGGTCAGCGGTAGTTGTTTCATTAGAAGGAACGCGACCAATTTTAGTTGAAATTCAGGCGCTGGTAACACCAACCGTTTATGGGAACGCACAGCGAACTGCTACCGGTTTGAGCCGAAACCGAGTATCATTGATAATGGCGGTATTAGAGAAACGTGCTAACCTAATGCTTCAAAATCAAGATGCTTACTTAAAAGCAGCTGGGGGCGTTAAGCTAGATGAGCCAGCAATTGATTTGGCAATTGCAGTAAGCATTGCCTCCAGTTATCGGGATAAAGGAACACAGCCTACCGATGCATTTGTCGGTGAAGTAGGTTTAACTGGGGAAATTCGCCGGGTAAACCGAATTGAACAGCGGGTTGCTGAAGCAGAAAAGCTTGGCTTTAAACGAATCTTTATTCCCAAAAATAATTTAAAGGGTTGGAAACCATCAACTAATATTCAAGTAGTTGGTGTCTCGACCCTTAAAGAAGCGTTATATTTAGCGCTGGAATAAAATGAATAATTGAAAGGATGAAGCAAATGCGGCGTAGAATGATTACTCTCATTTATATTCTAGTTGGCGCGGCAGTGGGATTTTACTATTTGCCATTATTATGGGAGATTTTGAACATCGCTCTTAATCCGGCATTATTAGTATTTATCGACATTATTATTGGTGCACTTATTTTCTGGTTATTATCACTCCCATTGGTTAGCGGCACTGAAAAGTTGATTCAGCGAATTGAAAAAGAACTAACAAAGCGTAGTCCTGTATACCTTTTCTTTGGGACCTTATTAACAATTATTGGGTTAGTTTTAGCAGTTCTTATTTCGATTCCATTGTGGAGAACGAGGATTCCGGTAATTAATAATATTTTGCCGATCCTTCTAATGATTGTCTTTAGTTATTTTGGTTTTCGAATTGGTACGACGCGGTTAGATGATTGGCGCAAAGCATTTACCCATGCTAAAAGCAGTAAAACTGATGGGAGAAATGTAATTGAACGTCAGGATGATAATTATCATCATTATAAAATTCTAGATACGAACATTCTGATTGATGGTCGCATTTATGATTTGGTCAAAACAGGTTTCTTAGAAGGAACATTACTGGTACCTAATTTTGTTTTATATGAATTGCAATATATCGCTGATTCTGGCGAAAGTATTAAGCGTGTGCGTGGGCGTCGTGGTCTTGATATTTTAAACAAGTTACGGAAGGAGAAAATTGTCCCAATTGAAATGTATGATGGGGACTTTGAAGATATTCCAGAGGTGGATAGTAAATTAATTGCCCTCGCTAAAAAAGTTGATGGGGTCATTGTGACTAATGATTATAACCTTAATAAAGTAATTCAATTCCAAAACGTTCAAGTACTGAATATTAATAACTTGGCGAAGTCATTGCGGCCACGAGTTATCCCAGGCGAAACGATGACTGTTGTTGTCGTGAAAAAGGGAACTGAAAGACAACAGGGTGTTGCTTATCTTGACGATGGAACGATGGTGGTTGTTGAAGATGGTCGTTACTTTATGGACAAACAAATTGAAGTTGAAGTAACGAGTGCTCTTCAAACAGATGCCGGCCGAATGATTTTTGCCCGCCCTCTCCATTCACAACGAGGAATTGACGAGCATACAGATGAACATAAAGAAAAACGAAATAATAAAGATAAGAAAAAATAATAAAGAATGGCTGTGAAGAGAAATAGAGTTTTCTTACTTCCAGCTATTTTTTAAACAAAAAAGAAGCAGCTCGGGAAAAAGCTGCTTCTTAGGGAGTATTACGATAATCTTGGGGGAGATTTCGTAAAAAAAGAAAATATTTTTTTCGGTTACTATTGGGAGGAGTAATTGAAAAATAATAGGTTTCATTGATGTAGTAAAGTTCATCTTTACTACGATATATATAATAGCAGTAGAATGTGAAGAAAGTATGACCAAATGGTAAATAATTTGTTGGATGCAAATTAATATCATCAGAAATGCTATTCTAATACGGAATGTGGTAAGATTAACTGTACAAATTAATTCTTTATTAATGATTTTTAAGGAGCGGATAGACATGCTAACAATTTACAATACGTTAACAAGAAAAAAAGAAGAATTTAAGCCATTGCATCCAGGCGTTGTTAACATGTATGTCTGTGGTCCGACGGTTTATAATTACATTCATATTGGAAATGCGCGCAGTGCGATCGCTTTTGACACAGTCCGACGTTACCTTGAATTTAAAGGGTATGAAGTAAATTATGTTTCTAACTTTACGGACGTTGACGATAAGATGATTAAGGCAGCTGCCGAGCAAGGGATTACCGTTCCACAATTAGCGGAGAAGTATATCAATGCTTTTATGGAAGATACCGCAGCAATTAATATTGAGCCAGCTACTCTTCATCCCCGGGCAACAGAAAACATTACCGAGATCATTAAATTTGTGCAAGAATTAGTAGAAAAAGGATATGCTTACCCTAAAGATGGCGATGTTTATTATCGTGCACGAAAGTTTAAACACTATGGACAGCTTTCTGGACAATCACTTGATGACCTTGAAGTTGGGGCAAGCGAACATGTTAGTGCAGCTGAGGTTAATAAGAAGGAAGATCCGCTCGATTTTGCTTTATGGAAAGCAGCGAAGCCCGACGAAATTAGTTGGGATTCACCATGGGGAAAAGGGCGTCCAGGATGGCATATTGAATGTTCGGTGATGTCCACTAAGTACTTGGGAAAGACAATTGATATTCATGCAGGGGGACAAGACCTTAAATTCCCTCATCATGAAAATGAGATTGCCCAAAGTGAAGCAGAAACAGGTCAAAAATTTGTTCGTTACTGGATGCATAATGGTTTTGTAACAATTGGAAAAGACAACGAGAAGATGAGTAAGTCTCTCCATAATTTCATTACTGTTCATGAAATTATCAAGGAAGTAGATCCTCAAGTTTTACGTTTCTTTATGGCGACTACTCAATACCGGCGTCCAATTCAATATAGTCAGGCAAACCTAATCGATGCGCAAAATAATCTTAATCATATTCAAACAGCTTTTGATAACTTGACTTATCGTGAACAAGATGCCGATGAAGGAGATGTTCAAGAAGTTACTGATCGGCTTGATCAATTCCATCACCAATTTATTACGGCGATGGATGATGACATCAATGTCCAAAACGGGATTGCAACAGTTTACGAATTAGTTAAATATGCAAATGTTTATGCTCAACAAGATAATGTTAGCTTAGGTGCCATTCAAGCAATCAAAAAAGAACTCGTTGAATTGATGAGTATTTTTGGCATTAAACTTGAAACAAGTGACAATCAAATTAATGATGAAAAGATCAAGCAATTGATTGAAGAACGAAATGTAGCACGGAAGAATAAAGATTTTGCGCGAAGTGATGAAATTCGAGACAACCTTAAGAAACAAGGAATTATTCTTGAAGATACTCCTCAAGGAACGCGCTACAAAAAGGAATAGAAAGGATCCTTATGGTACAAGCAGATTATCGACAACTTAATGGAATTGCTTTGGCTTATTTAGGGGATGCAGCTTATGAGGTTTACATTCGTCAGCATCTTTTAACCAAAGGAATTAGCAAACCAACGAAATTGCAGCATATTGCTACCCACTATGTTTCAGCAAAAGCACAGGCAGCTCTTATTGACTTGATGAAAGAAGACGAGTTATTGTCAGATGAGGAATGGTCGTATTTCAAACGTGGCCGAAATGCTAACAGTCATACCCATGCTAAAAATACATCAGTCATGACTTATAGGATTTCCACCGGATTTGAAGCGGTGATGGGTTACCTTAAATTAGCTGGTAAAGAAGAACGATTAGCCGAACTAGCGCGATGGTGTATCGAACAAGTAGAAGCGGGGCGAACAGCACATGAAAAATGAGAATACGGATTTTATTATTGGTCGGCATCCGGCTGTGATGGCACTAAAATCTGATCAAGAAATTAATAAAGTTTTTATTCAGTCGGGGTTAAAGGCAGATGCTATTTCTCAGATTGTTAAATTAGCAAAAGAACGCCACTTAGTAGTATCGAATGTTCCTAAGAATAAATTGGACTTGATGACTGACCGGCAAAATCACCAAGGGGTTGTGTTAGCTGTAGCAGCATACCAATATGCAACTATTGATGACCTCTTTGATAACGCGGCTAAGCATGACGAAGACCCCTTTTTCCTTATTCTTGATGAACTAGAGGATCCACATAATTTAGGTTCAATCATGCGAACAGCTGATGCCGCTGGTGTTCATGGTATTATTATTCCACGTCGGCGAGCAGTAGGATTAACTTCAGTGGTTGCCAAAACATCTACGGGAGCAATTGAACACGTGCCAGTTGCCAGAGTAACAAACCTGGTTCAAACTGCTAAAGAATTGCAAGAACGAGGCGTTTGGCTGTTTGGTACTGATATGAAAGGAAAAGATTACCGAACATGGGATGCGCATGGTGCCGTCGCTTTAGTTATCGGTAATGAAGGTAAAGGAATTTCATCCTTGTTAAAGAAAACTTGTGATGAAATGCTAACAATTCCAATGGTTGGGCATGTTCAAAGTTTAAATGCGAGTGTGGCGGCAAGTTTGTTGATCTACCAAGGCTTTAACTCTCGTCATCCTTTAAAATAATTTTGATTTTATTGCTTTTAAACCTTGATTCGTGCTAACCTAAGTACTGTGTGGAGGTGATAAGTATGTCCCAGAAAAAAGTAGCATTGGAATGTACAAAGTGCGGTGCGCGTAATTATACGATTACCGCTAACCCTCAACGACAAGAACGATTAGAATTACGTAAGTTCTGTAAACATTGCGGTGAATATACTATTCATCGTGAAAGCAGATAGTGGAGGAAAATATGCACTTAATTCGATTTATTAAGAGTGTTAACCACGAAATGAAGCTAGTTGTATGGCCAACAGCTAAAGAGAATCGTCGTGATACGACTATTGTTGTTTCATTGACTCTGTTCTTCGTACTATTCTTTGCTCTGTTTGATTGGTTAATTCAATTAATGATGAAACTCTTTGTTTAACATTAGTAGTCAAATAGAAATTAGTTTGTTATACTAAACCTAAGGGAACTTCGTAGCTATTACGAAGTTTTTTATTTTACTGAAAAATGATTTGAATTATGATAGGAGGATTCATCGTGGAATCACATGAAAAACGTTGGTATGTGCTCCATACTTACTCTGGTTATGAAAACCGGGTTAAGAGTAACTTGGAATCACGGGCTCAATCAATGGGAATGGAAGACTACATTTTTCGAGTAGTTGTTCCTGAAGAAGAAGTTCGCCAGGTTAAGGACGGTCAAGCAAAAGAGACAATTGAAAAGACATTCCCAGGCTATGTTTTGGTTGAAATGGTAATGACTGATCAGGCTTGGTACATTGCTCGTAATACTCCCGGCGTAACTGGTTTCTTAGGATCTCACGGTGGTGGTTCCAAACCAACCCCATTGCTTCCCGAAGAAGTTGATCGGATTATGAAACGGATGGGAACCGAAACAACTGTTAGTGACATTGATGTTAAGGAAGGCGATACTGTAAAAGTTATTGCGGGATCCTTTGCAAATATGACTGCCAAGGTTGTAGAAGTTGATCATGAAAAGCAAAAGATTAAGGCAACTGTTGAAATGTTCGGCCGTGAAACGGCTGCTGAATTAGGCTTTGATCAGATTGATACATTTTAGTTGATTTAATGTTTTGAAAATTGTTGAAATAAGTTGAGAATTGTGGTATGTTTTCTAAGTATGCTATTAACATACTGTGGGAGAGGTAAAACTTACTGCCTCATCATGACCACAACACGGACTAAGGAGGTTTTGTCTCGTGGCAAAGAAAGTAGCTAACATTGTCAAGTTGCAAATTCCTGCCGGTGCCGCTACACCAGCTCCACCAGTAGGTCCTGCGCTTGGACAAGCAGGTATTAACATTATGGGCTTCACTAAGGAATTCAACGCACGGACTGCAGACCAAAAGGGTATGTTGATCCCAGTTGTAATTACTGTATATGAGGACCGTTCATTCGACTTCATTACTAAGACGCCACCTGCTGCTGTCTTACTAAAGAAGGCCGCTGGTGTTGAACATGGTTCCGGTGAACCTAACACAAACAAGGTTGCTTCAGTAACGAAGGACCAAGTTAAGGAAATCGCTGAAACTAAGATGCAAGATCTAAACGCAGCTGACGTAGAAGCAGCTATGCGCATGATTGAAGGTACTGCTCGTAGCATGGGCTTCACTGTTGAAGACTAATTACTAGCAGTCGGGATGCACTATGAAAATAGTGCACCCACGTGGGAGGTATAACTCCGTTAGACCACATTTGCAAGGAGGAAAACACAAGATGGCTAAAAAACGTGGTAAGAAGTACCAAGACGCGCTCAAGAAAGTTGACAGCAAGAAAGAATACGCTGTTAAAGACGCTGTCCAATTAGTAAAAGATATTGCCTACGCTAACTTCGACTCTACTATCGAAGTAGCATTTAACTTAAACGTTGACACAAAGCAAGCTGACCAACAATTACGTGGTGCCGTTGTTTTACCAAACGGTACTGGTAAGGATCAAACAGTTATTGTTTTCGCTAATGGTGAAAATGCTAAGGCTGCTCAAGAAGCTGGTGCTGACTTTGTTGGCGACGATGATTTAGTAGAAAAGATTCAAGATGGTTGGCTTGACTTTGATGTTGCAATTGCAACACCAGACATGATGCCTAAGGTAGGTCGTTTAGGACGTGTCCTTGGACCTAAGGGCTTAATGCCAAACCCTAAGACTGGTACTGTTACAATGGACGTAGCTAAGGCTGTTTCTGATGCCAAAGCTGGTCAAGTAACTTACCGGACTGACCGTGATGGTAACGTTGCTGTACCATTCGGTAAGGTTTCATTTGATACTGACAAGTTAGTTGAAAACTTGGCTACTTTAGAAGATATTGTGGCTAAGGCTCGTCCAGCTTCAGTACGTGGAACATACATCAAGCACGCTTCCATTTCTTCAACATTTGGACCAAGTGTTACGCTTGATTTAACTACATTTTAATTTGAATTAATTAAAATTAACAAGACTTTGAGTTTATTGCTCAAAGTCTTTTTTTATCTTAATTTTTACTTCACAATAGGGATTGCTTGTGATATATTATTAACCAATGATAAAATGATTAAAAAATAATTAGAGTTTATCATTTAAGTTTAAAACTAATTAAGGAGTGACGACAATGACACAATTTAAATTTTCAAAGCGTGTTCCAGCAGATGGTACGGATGCGGTTGGTGCAATTTTACAAGCAGCGGCGGATCCTAAGATTATTTCGTTTGCTGGAGGATTGCCGGCACCCGAATTGTTTCCTGTTAAAGAAATGAAAGCTGCTGTTGATAAGGTTTTTGAAGAACATGGTCAAGAAGCGATGCAGTATGGAGCGGCGAAGGGAGTCACAGCTTTACGTGAGGTTATCCAACAACATGTAAAGGAAAAAGAAAATGTGGATTCCGAATTAGACAATGTTTTAGTAACAACGGGATCAGAACAAGCCTTAGATTTAGTGGGCAAGGCTTTTGTTGACCCTGGTGATACTGTATTAGTTGAACAACCAACATACTTGTGTGCTTTAGATGTTTTTCGTTCTTACGGTGCTAATTTTGCTAGTGTTGAGATGGATGAAGATGGGATGAAGATGGATGCTTTAGAAGAAGCACTAAAGGCGAATCCAAATACCAAACTCATCTATACTGTGCCAAACTTCCAAAATCCAACTGGACGAACAATGACTGAAGAACGACGAAAGCAGTTAGCTAAATTAGCAGAAAAATATGATGTATACGTACTAGAAGATAATCCATATGGTGAAATTCGTTTTGCTGGCGAGCACGTACCAGCAGTTAAGGCTTTTGATAAATCGGGCCATGTCCTTTACATGAGTACATTTTCAAAGACATTAGCACCAGGATTTCGTTTAGGATGGTTGGTTGCTGATGAAGATGTGGTTAATAAATTGACGGTCCTTAAGCAATCAGCTGATCTCCATACAGATAATTTAGCTCAATTCGCGGTTGCCCAATTCTTTGCTGATAACGATGTGGATGCCCATGTTAAAGAAATTAGTGCTTTATACGGCAAACGCAAAGATTTAATGCTTGATGGAATTAAAAAATACTTCCCAGAAGGAGTTACATATACGGATCCTGAAGGTGGCATGTTCTTGTGGGTAGAAGTTCCTGGGGTTGATGATACAGTAGAATTATTTAAGGAATGTCTTGAGCATGATGTAGCCTTTGTTCCAGGTGACCCGTTCTTTGCTGGTGAAGTTCAACCTGGTGCTTTCCGTTTGAACTATTCAAATATGAAAGAAGACCAGATTGAAGTTGGTTTGAAACGTTTAGGAGCGGCTTTAACAGCTGCAGTTAATAAGTAATTATTTCAGCCATTAATAAATACAATCCTAATAAAATTAAATGATGATGGGAGCAAGACAGAAGAACTCCCGTAAGCAATAATAGGCCTCTACCGCTTGGTATTACCAGGCGTTGGAGGCCTTTATACTGTACTATTTGTCACTTGTGAACGTAATCTAACATCTGTCCAATCTTTTTAGTCATTAAAATGTAGTAAGTTAATACATACTCCCTCTGTACTTTGAGTTAATTGTGATTATAATTATATTAATTGCTGAAAAGTTTTAAATATTCGGGTTTCTGGCTGTCTAATTGGGATAGTAATAAGCATTATCAGAAATTTTTAAGGGAAAAGGAGTTTTTGATAATGTCAATGATAGATTTCACTAATACAGAAATGGCAGTAGCCGTTATTTTTACTTTAATAATAATGTTTGTAATATCCTTTGCAGTTAGTTTTTTATTTTGGTTGATTTACCACCAAAATATGAAAAAAGGATAATTATAGATGGTAATTATAATTTTTACGCTTATTTGGGGGATCGCGCTGTTTATATTTTTGGTTTATTCATTGATTAGTCTGCTATTTCGGATGATTTCGTATCCTCGGGACTTTTATCACTTTGCAGGAAACCAGCGACCAGCTAAAATTGACCGTAATTTACAATATTATGTTATTGTTCCATGTTTTAATGAAGCAGCAGTTATTCAACGAACAATCAAATATTTGTTGCGATTTAAGCAATTTGAAATAGTGGTAGTAGACGATGCTAGTAGTGACGATTCAGTTAGTCAGATTAAGCAGATTGCTAACTCACGGGTCCACCTTTTGCGACGGCATCTCCCTAACGCGCATACAGGCAAGGGGGATGTATTGAATTTTGCCCTAGATTATATTTGTCAGATAACTATTCGTCAGCGAGTTCCCTTTGAAAAGGTTATTATTGGCGTAGTAGATGCGGATGCCCAATTAGCTGATAATGCTCTGCAACGATTAAATGCCTATTTTTCCTCACCAAGGACGAATATTACTCAGATGCGAGTTAAAATGTACCCACATTTTAAAAATTGGTTGCAGGTTTTACAAGATATTGAGTTTTTTAGTATTAATCATATGGCCCAAATTATGCGAATGTATACTAAAACAGTTGGTTTAAGTGGGAATGGTCAGTTTTTTCGACTCAAACCAATTATTGATAAAATTGGTGCGCATCCATGGGGCAATGCGCTCTTAGATGATTACGAACTAACAATAAAAATGATGCTGAAAAAATTGCATGTTGATTATATGACAGATACATATGTTTACCAGGAAGCATTAACGTCCCCTAAAAGATTTGTTCGTCAACGAAGCCGGTGGGTACAAGGTGATTTAAATTGTCTTAAGTATCTTCCCCAAATTATTAAAAGCCGCGTTTTAAGCAGGACACAGAAACTTGGTATATATTATTTCCTACTTCAGCCATGGCTTAATTTTCTTGCGGATGTTGCGATTATCATTTTAACGACGATTACCCTTACTCACTGGCATAATCTTTATGGTCACTTGACGCTTATGACCTTTTCATTAGTGATGGCCGGCTTGGTAGTCTTTTCGTTATTTTGGGGAATAATATTTGGGATATTTTACTATCGTGACTTAGTCCACTACCATGAACCACCTTTAAAAAAGCATCAATTAGTCTTATTACCGCTTGGGATTTCCTATATGTATGTTATCTTATTTTTTAGTATTATAATGGCTTATTGGCGGTGGAGTTTTCGCCAAAATTCGTGGATAAAAACGGAACATGGAAAAAATGTTTCTTAAATAGCGGGGAGATATGATGAGAAAGATTAAAGTAATGACGGTATTTGGAACTCGTCCAGAGGGAATCAAAATGGGCCCAGTAGTCAAGGCCTTGGAGCAAGATGATCGCTTTTCATCAGTAGTTGTTTCGACCGGTCAGCATGCTGAAATGCTTCAACAGGTTTTAGCTGTTTTTAAAATAACCCCTGATTATGATTTGAAAATAATGCGTCCTGGACAAACACTAACGGAAATTACAATTGAAACGATGACAAAGCTTGAACCGATTATTCAAAAAGAGCAACCAGATATTGTGTTAGTTCATGGCGATACTAGTTCAGCCTACGCATCAGCTTTGGTTGCCTTTTATAATCGGGTTGCTATTGGTCATGTTGAAGCTGGTTTACGAACATGGGATAAATATTCGCCTTATCCAGAAGAGATGAACCGGCAAATGATTGATGATCTTGCTGATTTATATTTTGCTCCCACCCAAACAAGTGCTAACAATCTCAAAATGGGAAATCATCAGCATGGAATTATAGTGACGGGAAATACTGCCATCGATGCTTTGCGGTATACGATTGACCATTCGTATCATCACCAAGTATTAGACGAAATTGATCCCGGCAAGAAGATTATTTTACTTACCATGCATCGGCGAGAAAATTGGGGTAAACCGATGGAAGAAACCTTTAAGGCGATTAAAGAGATTGTGGATCAACGGGATGATATTGATGTTATTTATCCGGTTCATCTGAACCCTAAAGTTCAAGCAGTTGCTAATAAAATTTTCGGAAACGATAATCATTTTCATTTGATTTCGCCATTAGATGTTGTTGATTTTCATAATATTATGAGTAAGTCTTTACTTGTGATGAGTGATTCGGGTGGGGTTCAAGAGGAAGCACCAGCACTTCATAAACCAGTTCTAGTTTTGCGTGATACTACAGAGCGACCGGAAGGGGTAACTGCTGGAACCCTTAAATTAATCGGTACGCAATTTAATAATGTAACGAACGAGTTATCGTCACTATTAAATAGTCCTGAAGAATATAATAAGATGAGTGAGGCACAGAATCCTTATGGAGATGGGCATGCAAGCGAACGAATTTTAGATGCTATTGCTAAATGGATAGTAACTCAAAAAGAATTATAAAAAGTCCCTTTACAGAACTTCGGAGAATATGTTAAACTGTAACAGTTGATTAAATATGACTCTGCCTAAGACTCAGGTGGCGAAAGCCTTAATCGAATGCCTGCCGAGGAAGAAATGAAAGTTCCTTCTCTATGTCTGCGGTCATAGGGATTTTTTTATAAATCCGATCAAAAAAACATTGCAGGAGGTGAAAATTCATGAGTGAAGCAGCTATTGCTAAGAAAGCTGAAATCGTTAAGCAAACTACTGATATGCTTAATGCAGCCCAAAGTGCTATCGTTGTAGATTACCGTGGTTTAACTGTTGCGGAAGTTACTGACTTACGTAAGCAACTTCGTGATGCTGGTATCCAAATGTCAGTTATCAAGAACAAGATTCTTGATCGTGCTGTTGAAGGTACTGACTACGAAGATCTTCGTTCTACTTTTGTTGGACCAACTGCTGTTGCCTTCTCTGACGAAGACCCAATTGCTCCAGCTAAGATCTTGAAGAAGTTCGCTGATGACCACGACGCTCTTGAAATCAAGGGTGGTTTCATCGAAAAGAGTGTTAAGACTCTTGACGAAATCAACGAATACGCAAATATGCCAGGTCGCGAAGAACTGTTGTCAATGCTTGCATCTGCATTGCAAGATCCAATGCGGAAGATTGCTCGCGCAGTCAAGGCTATTGCCGACAAGGAAGACGAAGCCGCATAATTGCCGTATATCAATACAATATAAAATTAAAATTAATTACCTAAATATTGGAGGAAATAAACATGGCTTTTGATAAGGATGCTATCATTGCTTCATTAAAGGAAGCATCAATCTCTGACCTTAACGACTTAGTTAAGGCTATCGAAGAAGAATTCGACGTTTCTGCTGCTGCTCCAGTTGCAGTTGCAGGTGCTGCTGGTGGCGACGCTGCTGCTAAGGACAGCTTCACTGTAGAATTAACTGAACCAGGTTCAGCTAAGGTTAAGGTTATTAAGGCTGTTAAGGACATTACTGGTCTTGGTCTTAAGGACGCTAAGGACCTTGTTGATGGTGCTCCATCAGCTATCAAGGAAGACGTTAAGGAAGACGAAGCTAACGACATCAAGGAAAAGCTTGAAGCCGCTGGTGCTACTGTTACCCTTAAGTAGTCTTAAATTATTAAATAAAAAAGAGTTACGAAAACAGTTTTTCGTGACTCTTTTTTATTTTGGGGATACCATATGAGATATTCCTTTATAAGATGAAAATAGCTCCCGCTATTATAAATAAGGAGCTATTTTATGCTGTGTGCAAAATTTTAGAAGAACAGGAAAGTTAAAAGTAAATGAGTCTACTTTGCAGGGTGAGTAGTACTATCGTTATTTGTGCGGTAACCAAAGTAGAATTGAATAGCAGCGATAGCGATGTTAACCCAGTTCATAGCAATAAACCAACCGTTAATTGCGCTTGCATCATGAGATACACCATAATAAACCCAAAAACCGATAACAATTGCACAAACATTGATCCAAGCGAAAGTCTTTTGTAGAATTTGATTATTAAGTTGGAACCACATCCAAATGACATTAATGACAAACCAAATAGCTAAGATCCAAAAAATAACATTAAATAACATAAGATATCCCTCCTTAGAACCTCGATAAACATTAATAAACGCGTATTGAATTGATGAAGAGCAACATTCGAAAAAAGTATTATGCGGTGTAATTAGCAGTTGAAGTTGTTTACAATAATTGGCAATGCTTTACTAATTTTGGGAAAGTTGTTGCTTAGCATCTTCATACCCGTCAACATAGTCACGAAGAGCATGCATCTTACCTTTAATAAACTTATTGGTAACATTAATAATTCGTTGTGGATACTTCCTAAAAGGTTCTAGGGCCTTATAATCCTTAACTGCTTGATCATAACCTTTTTGGTAGGCATTCGTTGCATTATTTTGGCTATTTGACGTAGGACAATTTTTCTTTTTAAACATATTTATCACCTCTTTTGTTGTCCTACCATGATAGTAACAAGTATACAAGCTCAATTCCAATGATATGGTATAAAAATCAAAATATTATACATTAATAAAAATGCTGGTTAGAAACTTTTAACCAGCATTTTTATTAATCTTTATTTTTTTTTAGGAGTTCAGTAATTTCTTTGAGGTACATAACTTCTTCGCTAGGAGTCTCTTTTTTGTTATCTTCTTTTTTGCGGAATGTGTTGATTGCTTTTACCATTAAGAAAACAACAAAGGAAATAATCAGGAAGTTAATGACTGCATTTAGAAAACTTCCGTATTTAAATTGGGCGTCACCGACTGTCAAGACAAGGTTAGATAAGTCAATTCGCCCAATAAATAGGCCAATGAGGGGATTAATAAGGTTATTAACTAATGATTTTACAATTGATGTAAAAGCAGCACCAACAATTATCCCAACTGCCATGTCAATAACGTTACCACGGGCAATGAATGTTTTGAATTCTTTTAACATAAAATAGGCCTCCTTCTAGCTTTAGAGGGGAACAACTTCAATTATGATTATAGCAAACAGAATTATATGCTTACTGCTTTTATGAGATGATATAGGGAGATTTAATTTATTTTTAAATAATAATTGCATATTATATTAAAATATTATATTATATGACATATAATATTGCGGCTAAAAAGGAGGGATAGAATGAAAATTCAAATTACAGCAGACTTACTCGATGGGATGGTCTTAGCAATTCTTGAACACAAAGATTATTATGGATACGCCTTAACTCAACGAATGCAATCAGCGATTACCATCTCTGAATCAACAATGTATCCCGTTTTACGCCGGTTAAAAAAAGAGGGATATTTAACAACTTATGATCAGCCTTATCAGGGACGCAATCGCCGTTATTATCAAATTACGGAAGCCGGCAAGGAACACTTACAACGTATTCGTAAATTATGGACTGATTATAAGAATAGTTTAGATGGTATTTTTTATGGGTTAGGTGAGGGAGAAGATAAAGATGAATGAACGTCAGAAATACATTAATGATTTATCAATATATTTAAGACAATTAACTGATGAAGAACGAAATGATGCCTTAGAATTTTATGATGAATATATTGCAGACGCTGGACTGGAGACTCGAACAGCGATTGAAGAGAAATTAGGAACGCCACGACAGTTAAGCCATAAGATATTAGCCGATTATTCAATTAAAGCTAATAATGAGTCGATCAAAGAAGGACACCCTGCTTCACCTCATTCTAGTTGGCGTGTATTTTGGTGGGTACTAGTAGCGATTATTACGTCACCAATAACGTTTGGACTAGGAATTGCCTTACTAGCACTACTATTGGCAGCCGGAGGAGTCGCCTTAAGTTTGATTGTTGGAATAGTTGCTTTGATCTTTGGAGTTGCTGCCATAGCGATTGTATCTATTTATATTGGAATTGGTTTACTTGCGACAAACCTGTTTAGTGGACTATTTTATCTTGGATTAGGATTGACACTGATTGGCTTATTCCTTGTTTGTTTGCCTTTAATCTACTGGTTAATTAGAGTTATTGTTCAAGGGATTGCCAACTTTGCTAAGTTCATTTATGCAAAAGTGCAGGCAAGGAGGAAAAAGTAAATGAAAAGAATATTTAAAATAGGAGTAATTGTTTTAATCTTAGGAGTAATCCTCCTCGGAATAGGCTTCTTTAATAATGGTAATAAGGCCGTTTATTTTGAGAACAATCGTCCAGCAATCTTTCATTCTCACACTAAAACAATAAGTACTAATAAAGCTTTTGAACGGATTGATATCTCAGCATCGACGGCTAATGTAGTAGTTCGTGAAGGCAAGAATTATCAAATTACTTATTCTGGCATTAGTAAGCATACTCCAGCAGTAACTGTTCATAATAACGTTGCCTCAATTCGTCAAACTGGCAGTTTTCCTCTTGTCTTTAACTTTAATGAATACCAGCCCCACCAAGATTTAATCATTGTAACTATCCCGCATGATCAAGCCTTAGCTGGGCGCATTCATTTAGAAAGTGGTGATCTAACAGCTTCTAAAGTTAAAATGGACAATATTGATGTTAACAGCGGCGCAGGAGACGTTGAATATCGTCAAGTTACATTACGCGGTGGAAGCACAAAACTCTCGTCAGGTAACTTTACAGGACATGATTTAACAGTTCAAGGTCACTATACTGTCAATAATCAGTCTGGTGATAATACAGTTACAAACACAACTGTTGATGGCTACTTCCTAAAGACTGATGCAGGTGATAATGAACTTAATGGTGAAGATAAGGGTGAAGAACCCTTACATCAAAATGATGATGCAGAAAATGTGCTTCGCTTGATAACGCAATCTGGTGATAATGAAGTGAATTAAGGTAACTAAGATTAATAAAAGCCCCTCGATATCTAGAAATTAGATGTCGAGGGGCTTTTTAATAGGAGAAAAGTCTTAATTTTTAATTATGCGCTGGATTATTTTTCTTCAACGCCAGTACCATCGTAGCAACGTTCAAGTAATTCCTTGAGTTGACTAACAAGTGGTTCAACTGGGTTAGTAGTAGTACATTGATCTTCGTAAGCTAAGCGAGCAAGATCGTCAACAGCCTTATCAAATTCTTCACGTGTAACACCATTGTCCTTAAGGCTAAGCTTAACGCCACATTCGTGAGCAAGTTCGATGACTTTCTTAGCATATGCTTCAGCTAATTCTTCATCAGTGTTACCTTTCAAACCAATGAATCGTGCAATGTCAGCGTAGTCCTTAGTTGCATGGTAAGTCTCATAGTGAGGCCAGAGAGCAAGCTTTTGTGGACGTTTTGCGTTAAAGCGAATTACTTGTGGCATTGCAATAGCGATAAGCAAACCGTGAGGAAGACCGAACGCTCCACCCATCTTGTGGGCAAGGGAGTGGTTAATTCCTAAGAAGGCTTGACCAAATGCCATACCGGCCATTGTTGAGAAGTCATGCATCTTACGACGGGCTAACTTATCACCTTGAACTGACTTAGGAAGGTTTTCCATAACACCCTTGATGGTTTGTAGTGACCAACCACGAGTGTAATCAGTTGCCATAACAGAAACATATGATTCAGTAGCGTGACATAAAACATCTAGTCCAGTCCATGCAGTAGTTTTTGCTGGAACAGTTTCAACGAATTGTGAGTCAACGATTGCAATGTTTGGTGTTAAGGCGTAGTCAGCAAGTGGGTACTTAACATGGGTTTCTGAATCAGTAATAACCGCAAATGGAGTAACTTCTGAACCAGTACCCGATGTAGTAGGGATACCAATAAGTTGAGACTTCGTAGGCTTCTTGATTTGATAAGCACGCTTCCGAATATCAAGGTACTTTTGCATAACCCCATACCATGAAGTTTCTGGGTGCTCATAGAACATCCACATAGCCTTAGCAGCATCCATTGGTGAACCACCACCAAGGGCAATAATTGTATCAGGCTTAAAGTCATTCATCATGGCAACACCCTTTTCAACAGTGTTTGTTGATGGATCTTCTTCGACATCATCAAATACTAAGAAAGCGGTGTTGTTTTGACGTTGACGCAATTGATCGATAACACGTTGAACGTAACCACGCTTGCTCATTCCAGGACCAGTAACGATGAATGCCCGATTAATGTTTGGGATATCTTGCAATTCTTTTAGTGAGTTGCGTTGAAAGTATACTTTTGGGGGAATCTTAACCCATTGACGGTTTTCACGTCGCTTTGCAATTGTTTTGATGTTTAAGAGATCCCAATCAGTAACGTTGTGGGAAATTGAGTTACCACCGTATGAACCAGTACCTAAAGTAAGTGATGGCGTCATGTTGTTGTAGATGTTACCAATACCACCAATACCAGATGGAGAGTTAACAATAATCCGTGAAGCACGCATTTCAAGACCGTACTTAGTTGCTAAGTCATCATCAAGGGTGTGAATAGCAGCAGTGTGACCTTCACCACCGTAGTGTAATAATTGAGCACAAATATCAAAGGCATTTTCATGTGAAGTAGCCTTGTACATTGTTAATACTGGTGAAAGCTTTTCAGCGGAAAGTGGGTACTTGTCACCAACCCCTTCATATTCAGCGATGATAACCTTAGTGTTTTCAGGAACTTTAATTCCACACATATCAGCGATGGCGTTAGCTGAACGACCAGCAATTGGTCCACGAACTTGGTGACGCTTAGGATCAATGAATCCTTCAGTGAACTTATCAATTTCATTTGGCTTCAAGAAGTAACAGTTCCACTTTTGGAATTCTTCTTTGACCTTGTCGTAGATTTCTTTATCAACAACAACTGAGTTTTCAGTAGCACAGATCATTCCGTTATCAAAAGTCTTAGAAAGAACGATATCGTAAACAGAACGTTCAATATTAGCAGTCTTTTCAATGTAAGCTGGACCGTTACCAGGACCAACACCAAGAGCAGGGTTACCTGAACTGTAGGCAGCCTTAACTAATGAAGGACCACCAGTTGCTAAAATAGTAGCAGTCTTAGGGTGTTGTAACAATGCACTTGTATTTTCACGGCTACTTTCAGGAAGCCATTGAATCATATTCTTTGGTGCACCAGCCTTTTCAGCAGCTTCTTGTAAAATCCTAGCTGTTTTAATGGAAGATTTCATGGCTTGACGGTGGAATGAAAAGATGATTGTATTCCGTGTCTTAGCACTAATGATTGATTTGAAGATAGTTGTTGAAGTAGGGTTAGTAACTGGAACGATACCTGCAATAATACCAAGAGGATCAGCAATTGTGATAGTTTGGTTTTCATCGCTGTCTTCGATAATTCCGACAGTCTTATCATGACGGATTTTGTTCCAAATGTATTCACTTGCGTAGATGTTCTTGATAGCTTTATCTTCGGCAACTCCACGACCAGTTTCTTCAGCTGCATCAATAGCTAAGTCCATGTGGTGTTCTTCAGCAGCTAGGGCCATGGCTTGACAAATTTTATCAACTTGTTCTTGTGAGTAGTAACGTAATTGTTCAAAAGCTGCTTCACTTTTGGCAATTATGTCATCAACTAATTTTTGCGCATTTTGCTTTTTTTCTTCTTCAGTTAATACGTTTTTTTCAACTTGTTTTTTGTTGTTAGCAGGCATAATTGAAATCTCCTTTTTTCAATTCTTTTCTTTGTTAACATTTGAACATGTATAATATTACTACATTTTTTTGCTTTGTAAACATATTTGTGAACATTTAAACAATGGTTAGTTTATGTGAATTCGCTTACAATATTGTCTTTATAATACTTGCATAGCAACAAAAAACATTGGTATTATTTTTGAGGCTAAGAAATATTAGATTCGCTGACTATCATTAATTGAAGTGTATTTCACAAATCTAATATAAAGCCTAATATATTAATTTGACTCAGCTAGTTATTAAGTTAACTAATTGTTGACAGATTATTATTGAGATTAATAAAAAAGCCACCATTCAGAAAAATGGTGACTTTTTATTAATCGCGGGCGTTAATATCTTTGCCAGCGTTTGGATCTTTAACGTCATAATCACTATCATTCATTGCTTCAACGGCACCCATGCGATATCCATTGCCGACTTGGCTAAAAAAATCATGGTTAGAAGTTGAAGTAGAAATTCCGTTCATAACAACTGGGTTAACATCAGAAGCGGTATCAGGGAATAACGGATCTTGACCAAGGTTCATCAATGCCTTGTTAGCGTTGTAACGGATGAAAGTTAAAACATCATCTGTCCAACCAACTTGATCATAAAGAAGATGGGTATATTTTTCTTCATTATCATATAGTTCGTAAAGGAAATTATACATCCAATCTTTCATATCTTGTTGTTGCTTTTCTGTTCGATCACGTAAGCCGACTTGGAACTTGTATCCAATATATGTCCCGTGAACTGATTCGTCCCGTAAAATTAGCTTAATGATTTCAGCCACATTGTTTAATTTGTTGTGACCAAGATAATAAAGGGGAGTGTAGAAACCAGAGTAGAATAAGAAAGTTTCAAGGAAAACGTTGGCTACTTTCTTTTTTAGCGGGTCTTGACTTGGATCAAGGTACATATTTGCAATTTTAACAGCCTTATTTTGTAAGTATTCTTCTGTATCAGACCATTCAAAAATTTCTTTAATTTGGTCGGGAGTATTAAGTGTAGAAAAAATAGTTGAGTAACTCTTAGCATGAACTGATTCCATAAATTGGATGTTATTAAGAACTGCTGTTTCATGAGGAGTTTTAACATCTTCTTTAAGGGCAGTTAATCCTGCTTCTGATTGAACAGTATCAAGAAGGGTTAAACCACCAAAAACATGTCCGACAGTCCATTGATGATCGTCATCTAATTCACGCCAATCATTCATGTCATTGGCAACAGGGATCCGTGTATCAAGCCAGAACTGTTCTGTTAGCTTTTCCCAGGTAGCTTTATCGATCATGTCGGAAACTTCATTCCAATTGATTGCTTTATATTGATTTACAGGTTTAAATTCTTCCAGTTTCATTGATTGAGCTCCTCCAAATACATTGCTTTTAAGTAAGTCGAGATACCAAAAGCCGTTTGTATACATAATGTCAAGTTTACCAGTGCCCACCGTTTAAATCAAATTCTCGTTAGGCTTAGATAACACAACTTTCACATTGGTTTGCACCAATTTCAGCGCTATCGTCAGTAAATGTTCGAATGTAGTAAATTGACTTAATACCGCGTTTATAGGCATAGTGTCGTAAAATATTTAAATCACGGGTCGTCATCTTATCTGTGCGTCCATCCTTCCATTCATAAAGGCCTGCAGGGATCGTTGACCGCATAAAGAGGGTCATTGAAAGAGATTGATCGATGTGCTGTTGTGCAGCTGCATATGTGTCAATAACTTTTCGCATATCCATATCGTAAGCTGAACGATAGTAAGGCATCGTGTCGTTTGAAAGATATGGGGCAGGGTAATAGATTTTACCGATCATCTTTTCTTGTCGTTCTTCAACACGATTAATGATTGGATGTAGACTAGCAGTTGAATCGTTGATGTAGGAAGTTGAACCGTTTGGTGCTACAGCAAGACGGTATTGATTATAAAGACCATCTTTCATCACCTTTTCTTTCAACTTCTTCCAATCTTCAATTCCAGGAATAAAAATACCTTCAAAAAGTTCTTTAACAACATCTGATTGCGGACCCCAATCCTTAGTGACATATTTGTCAAAGTAAGAACCGTCCGCATATTTACTGTTCTCAAAATCGTGGAAAGTTTCGTGTCGCTCTTTGGCAATTTCGTTTGATGCTACTAATGACCAATAGTTTAAGAGCATAAAGTAAACACCTGTAAATTCAATCGCAACCGGACTTCCGTATTGAATATGGTGCTTAGCAAGGTAGCTATGCAATCCCATTGCCCCCAAACCAACTGAATGGGCAAGCCGATTTCCGTTTTGAATAGTTGGGACAACATCTAGGTCTTCTACGTCACTGATTCTGGTTAGTCCCCGCATCATGGCCTTAATTGATTTACCAAAGTTAGGACTTTCCATCATATTAGCAATATTGGTTGAACCAAGATTACAGCTGATATCAATTCCCATTTCTGAATATGATTGATCATCATTTACTCGCGCTGGTGCTTGGACTTGAGCAATTTCTGAACATAAATTACTCATCACAATTTTTCCATTAATCGGGTTATCCCGGTTTTCTGTGTCAATATTAATAATGTAAGGATAACCTGATTCTTGCTGAAGTTTACTAATTTCATCCTCCAAGTCCCGAGCATTAACTTTCTTCTTGCGAATATCATCGTTTGCTACCAAATTGTCGTATTCTTTTGTGATATCGACATAGGAGAATGGTATTCCATATACTCGTTCAACATCATAGGGACTAAACAAGTACATATCAGCGTTCTGTTCTACTAATTCATAGAACTTATCGGGAACCGTAATTCCAAGTGAAAGGGTCTTTAAACGAATCTTTTCATCAGCATTTTCCTTTTTTGCTCCTAAGAATTCAATGATATCAGGATGGAAAACGCTCAGGTAAACGACTCCCGCTCCTTGACGTTGACCAAGCTGGTTAGAATAGGAAAAACTATCTTCTAAGAGCTTCATTACAGGAACAACTCCACTGGCAGCGCCTTGTATTTTTTTGATAGGTGCACCAGCTTCACGAAGGTTGCTTAAATTGATTCCAACCCCACCTCCAATTTTAGAAAGCTGGAGAGCAGAATTGATTGTTCGACCAATGGTATTCATGTCGTCTGTTGTTTGAATCGCAAAGCAAGAAACAAATTCTCCCCGACGTTTGCGCCCAACGTTAAGGAAGGTTGGGGTTGCGGGTTGATAACGTTGATGGATGATTTCATCAGCAAGTTGCATTGCTAACTCTTCATCACCGTTGGCAAGGTAAAGAGCATTCATTGCGACCCGGTCAATATAATTTTCAAGGTAGTACTCTTTATCATTTGTTCGTAAGGCATATTGAGCATAAAACTTATAAGCAGCCATAAAAGAATGGAAGTGGAAGTTTTGTGCCTTTAAATAATCGTAAAGCTTTTCAATGAATGCTTCACTGTATTTATTCATAAAACTTTCTTCAATATAATCATTTTCTTCTAACCATTGAAAACGTTCCTTTAATGAAGAAAATCTTTTAGTATTTGGCTCAACATTATTTTTAATAAAGTCCTCTAAGGCTAATTTGTCTTTATCTAGTTGAATTTGTCCGTTTTTGGGGATATTTACTTCGTTGTTATAATCGTAATATTTAACTTTGGTCATATCGATATCAGATAACGCCATATTAATAACTCACTTTCTGAATTAATTTGATTATGTCAATAAAGAAGCCAGTGCACCAATAGCGAATTGATGCCTGGCAAAATCTTAGTTTATTTAAACTTAGGCAAGTTGGTTTAATTGGTCAGGACGAAAGCCAGAAAAAGCTTGACCGTTAGGAAGCTTTACAACTGGAGTCGCCATAAAACCTTCAGACTTAAGCTGAGATATGTATTCTGGTTGTTCATCGATGTTGTGTTCAATAAATGAAATTTTATGCTGCTCAAGGAACCGTTTTGTCATTTTGCATTGGATACAATTATTTTTTGAAAATACAGTTACCATCTTCACGAGGCCTCCTAAACGATTAGTCGATGTTTTCTAGTATAACGATGAATTAGAAAAAATCAATTAAAAAAGCACTATATTTCGTGCTTGTGAAATAGTGAAACACAATATATAGTGCTCAAGCTAGTCATTAACACCTGTGAAACTTTTTTTGATAGAACCCTTAAGCAGGTGATTAATAAAATTAATTTAAAAAACTAATTTATTATTATACACTGAACAACAGGGTAATTTTAAGTGCTTGGAGAAAAAGAATGGAAAAAATCAATTCATCATTATCTGAACAACAAAAATTTATGAAGATGGCGATTGCAGAAGCAAAACAAGCCAGAATTTTAGATGAAGTACCAATTGGTGCGATTGTTGTCCACGATGGACAGGTAATTGGACGTGGTCATAATATGCGTGAAAAGTTTCAAGATGTTACCTATCACGCAGAAATGCTTGCGATTATGGAAGCATGTACTAATTTAGGAAGTTGGCGGTTAGAAGATTGTGACTTATATGTTACGTTAGAACCGTGCATCATGTGTAGCGGTGCCATTATCAACGCACGAATAAAAAATGTTTATTATGGGGCTGCCGATCCGAAAGCCGGGGCAGTTGATAGCTTATACCATTTGCTAAATGATTCACGGTTAAATCA
Source organism: Limosilactobacillus secundus (assembly GCF_020784695.1). NCBI lineage: Bacteria > Bacillati > Bacillota > Bacilli > Lactobacillales > Lactobacillaceae > Limosilactobacillus > Limosilactobacillus secundus. Next base: position 73,209 of record NZ_JAJGUA010000032.1, on the reverse strand, counting down.
TCAAGTTAATGTCCATTCTGGTATTTTAGGGGATGAGTGTAGTCAAATGTTAAAAAACTTTTTCCGTGAAATTCGTCGCCGCCGGAAAGAGGCCCGACGAAAAAATAAGACTAACCCCTAGTAATTTAAAGAAAAATAGTGTATTATACTATTTGCCGTAAGGCCTTAGAGCAAGGGTATGCTTACGAACCGTGTCAGGTCTGGAAGGAAGCAGCACTAAGTATGATATACCTTGTGCTCTAAGTTTTATTGATAATTAAGCTGACCCGTAATGGTTTATTGCGGGTCTTTTTTATTTTTAAATTTTAATTAAAATATATTTTAACTACTTTATATGATTAATTCCTTGTATAATATTTTATAGTATTTTAAATTCAGAAAGGGAGTCTAGCGATGAGTTATCAGGCATTATATCGTGTCTGGCGACCACAGCGATTCGATGATCTTGTCGGTCAACAGATTGTTACAAGAACCCTAAAAAACGCCATTATCACTCACCAGATAAGCCATGCATACTTGTTCGCTGGTCCACGTGGTACTGGTAAAACCTCAGCGGCAAAGATTTTTGCTAAAGCGGTTAATTGTCATCACTCCAAGGATGGCGAACCATGTAATGAGTGTGAGATTTGTAAAGCAATTACAAACGGGCAATTAAATGATGTAATTGAAATCGATGCAGCTTCTAATAATGGGGTTGAAGAGATTCGTGATATTCGGGATAAGGCAAAATATGCCCCTACCCAAGCGGACTACAAAGTTTATATAATTGATGAAGTTCACATGCTCTCAACAGGGGCTTTTAACGCATTACTAAAGACGCTTGAAGAACCACCAGCCAATGTGATTTTTATTCTTGCAACTACAGAACCTCATAAAATTCCTTTAACAATTATTTCGCGGGTTCAACGATTTGATTTTCGACGAATTTCAGCAGAAGATGCATTTAATCGAATGAAATATATTCTTGATCAAAAGGAAATTACTTATGATGAGAAAGCATTATGGGTAATTGCAAATGCCGCTGAAGGAGGAATGCGGGATGCGTTGAGTATCCTTGACCAGGTTCTTTCTTTCAGTGATAATGAGGTAAAGTTGGATGATGCTTTATTAGTTACCGGAAGTGTTACTAAACAGTTATTAAAGAAGTACTTTTTGGAAATTAGTAAGCATGAAGGGGCGGCTGCTCTTGATACCATGAAAGATATTTTGGATGAAGGAAAAGATGGTCAGCGGTTCATTGAGGACTTGATCTCCTTTATTCGTGATATTCTGTTGTACCAAGAATTACCAAGCTTGATTAGTGTTGAGAGTACAGGACTAAAGCAGGAAGACTTTGAAGAAATAGTCCAACTTGCTTCTTCGGCGACCTTATACCAAATGATCGATGAACTAAATAACATTCAAGAAGAGATGCGTTTTACGACTCATCCAGATGTGTATTTGGAAGTTCTTACAATAAAGCTTGCACAAATCGACCCCCAAAAGAATATTCAATCGGCACCAACGGTTTCTTCGGATACAAATACTGAAGCTACTAAGATGATTGAAAAATTACAACAAGAGATTCAGCAATTACAACAAACAGTAAAACAGTTGCAGAATACGCCGGTAAAGGCTAGTCGACCATCACCTCAGCAACAAAATGAGCAACCACGAGTGCAGCAAAAGAAAGTGCAGGTTAATCTCAATAAGATTTACCCAGTATTAGAAAATGCGACTCGTCAAGATTTAATAAATGTTCGTGAGTTATGGGGAGATATGTTGAACTTATTATCGGTGCCGCAACGGTCCTTACTTCACGTTTCACAACCAGTTGCTGCTAGTGCCGTGGGAATAATTGTTGCTTTTGATTATCCGTTCTTATTCCAGCAAGCCGCTGATGATACAACGTTGTTAGGGAATATGGAAAGTGCTTTGCAACGTTTAACTGGGAATGAACGGCAAGTTGTTTTTGTACCTAAGGATAAGTGGCCAAAAATTCGGCAAGACTTTATCAAGGATCATGGTTTTGGTAAGAATCAGCAAAAGACTCAACCCATTATTAAACAAAAGACGCAAGCTACTGAAGGAAGCGGACAACCCCCTGCAGGCACACCGGCACCAATGGTAGAACCACCGCTTCCACCAGAAGATGAGGTACTAACTGAAGAAAAATCACCTCAAGAAGATAACCAAGTAGCAACAGCACAGAAGCTATTTGGTAGTGATATTGTTAAAGTAGAAGATAATTAAGAAAAAGGATGGATGATATTATGATGCGTGGAATGAATATGCAACAAATGATGAAGCAAGCTAAGGCAATGCAAAAGAAAATGATGGCTGAACATGAAGAACTTGCTAAACAGGAATTTATTGGAAAAGCACCGGATGATATGGTGACTGCTACGTTTAGCGGGGATAACCAATTATTGGACTTAAAGATTAAACCAGAAGCAGTTGATCCAGATGATATTGATATGCTTCAAGATTTGGTAATTGCTGCTGTGAAAGACGGAATGAAACAAGTCAATGATGCTACTCAACAAAAGCTTGGTAAATATACGCAAGGTATGGGGTTGTAAAAAGTGATCCAATATCCAGAACCATTAGCGAAATTAATTGAAAGTTATACTAAGTTGCCAGGAATCGGGCAAAAGACTGCAACTCGTCTGGCGTTCTATACTTTGAGTATGCAAGAAGATGATGTAACGAACTTTGCAAAATCTCTTCTGTCTGCTAAAAGAGACCTTCATAACTGTAGTATTTGTGGCAATATTACTGAAGACGATCCTTGTCCAATTTGTCGTGATAAGACTCGTGATCATTCGCAAATTCTAGTTGTTGAGCAGTCACAAGACGTTATGGCAATGGAACGAATGCATGAATATCACGGTTTATACCATGTCCTTCATGGAGTTATTTCTCCAGTTGCAGGAACAGGCCCTGAAGATATTAATATTACAAGTTTACTTAAACGGCTAAAGAAAGATGATGAAGTAAAGGAAATTATTATTGCAACTAATGCTTCATCAGATGGTGAGTTAACGGCCGGGTACCTCGCCAAGCTAATTAAGCCTGCAGGAATTAAGGTCACTCGGTTGGCACATGGGTTATCAGTTGGCGCAGATATTGACTATGCTGATGAGATGACATTATTCAAAGCAGTTCAAGGGCGAACGGAGATGTAAGGAAATGTTTTTTAAGCGGCCTACTAAAGAAGTGGAACGTAAACGAAATCAGCGCCTGTTAGAAGCGGTATATTCTACGAAGGCCAGTTGGGATCATGCACGTGAAACTGAACGAGCAGTATATGAAGCAAACGTTAATAGTGAACTTCATTACCGTTCTCGGATTCAAGAGCAGAAATTTTTATACCTATACAAAATTGCTCGTAAATTTAAAGTTCACGGGACATTAAATGATGGGGTAATTGATCGCTAGGAGAGAGAAATGGACGGTAAATTTATATCATTTGAAGGACCAGATGGAGCTGGCAAGACAAGCGTGATTCAACAGATTCAACAACAATTGGAAGATCAGCTTGGCACAGAAAAAGTTATGTATACTCGTGAACCGGGTGGTAATAAGATCTCTGAGCAAATTCGCCAGATACTCTTTGACGGTCAAAATACCGATATGGATGGGCGAACGGAAGCATTACTTTTTGCTGCTGCTCGTCGACAACATATTGTTTCAGAAATAATTCCTGGATTGAAAGAAGGGAAAGTTATTCTGTGCGATCGATTTGTAGATAGTTCCATTGCTTATCAGGGAGCTGGTCGTGGCCTTGGGGAAAAAGAGATTTGGCAAATTAATCAGTTTGCGATTGATGGGTTAATGCCGGCATTGACAATTTACCTTGATATTGAATCGGAAATTGGTTTAAGACGGATTGTTGAGCATCGATCTAATCAAGTTAATCGATTAGATCAGGAAAAGCTTGCGTTCCATCAAACTGTTCGTCAATCTTACTTGAAACTTTATAAGAACTATCCAGAACGGATAAAGTTAATTGATGCAAGCCAGCCGCTGGAAAAAGTGATTGAAGATGTAAAAGCAACAATTCATGACCGTTTTTCAGATTTGTTTTAATAAAAAAGGGTGATTAATAATGAAAATGATTATTGCAATTGTTCAATCAAAAGATAGCAATCGTTTACGAAAAGCATTTAATAAAGCTGATATTCACGTTACCCAATTATCAACAACTGGTGGCTTTCTTCGTGAAGGAAATGCGACATTTTTAATTGGAATTGAAGATGATCGTGTTCAAGAAGTATTATCAGTAATCAAAAAGAATGCCGAGTCACGTGAACAATACGTTACATCGCAAATGCATATGGATGTTGAAGGGGGTTCGGCATTTCCTGTCAACGTAAAGATTGGTGGGGCAACTGTTTTTGTCTTACCAGTAGAAGACTTCATTAAATTTTAAGTAGGTGAAGATGGTTGGCTGAACAGGGACAAATACGTGCAGAAAAATTACAACCAGCAATAATTACTCGTTTTCAAAAAATATTATCAAATAAAGAACTTGCTCATGCCTATCTGTTTGTTGGGCCGGGCGGTTCAGGAAAGATGTCAATTACTCAATGGTTATCGCTACGGTTATTTTGTCTTCATCCTCAAGACAATGAACCAGACTTAACTTGTGCTGAGTGTCAGCGAATTCTGTCTGGAAACCATCCTGACATTGTCTATGCTGCTCCAGAAGGTCGCCAAATAAAGGTTGATGAGATTCGCCACTTAAAAGCAGAATTTTCTAAGAGTGCGGTAGAAGGCAATAAGAAAATTTTTATTATTAAAGACGCTGATAAAATGACAAACGGTGCAGCAAATAGTCTTCTTAAGTTTATTGAAGAACCAGGGGCTGGCGTTTATATTTTTATGCTAACGACTAATAAAAGTGCTGTCTTACCAACGATTCGATCACGAACACAGGTGATTGAACTACCACCATTAAAACGAGATGCATTGTTAACAGTTTTAACTGAACATAATATTCCACAATCTCAACAACAGATTGCTGTTGGGATTACAGATTCCGTCGCAATGATTGAGCAATGGCAAGAAGATAATTGGTTTGAGAGTGCGATCAAAGGAGTCATCCAGTGGTATCAAGATACGACGCGGAATGGGATGTTAGGCTTTGTTGATGTTCAGACAATTCTGCAAAAAGTAGCTACCGATCGGGATAAACAACAAGTAGTTTTGGACCTGATTACCTTAATCTGGCGTGATACGCTAATGGTAAATTCGGGAATTACAGTTACCAACCGCCTTCACTTTAATAATATTTTAGGAGAAATGGGAGAAGTAGTTAGAAAATACTCTCCTCAACAATTGTTAGCGGCTAGTCAGTTAACGTTGGAAACTCGTCACATGTTAGAACAAAATATTAGCTTTCAAAATATTGTCGAACAATTGACGATTCGACTTGTGCAGGTTTTAAGCATTAGTTAGGGGCGAAAAGATGAGTGAAGAATATAGTTCAGATAATCTTTATGAACAATTTGCGCAGGTGATGAACCAGACTCAGAATTTAGTTAATAAAATGGAACAGCTGCAGGCAAAAATTATTGCTATTTCTGAGGAAAATGTGGAACTTTCAATTGAAAACAAGCATTTGCGTCAAATGATTAAAGAAAAGCAACCACATCATAGTGAAAATCAATTATCTGGATCACGGCAAAATTTAAAAGAACTTTATCAACAGGGATTTCATGTTTGTAGTGAGTACTATGGTAAACGTCTTGAGCCTAATGAATCTTGTACTTTTTGTTTAGATGCAATATTTGGACATGAACAAGGAATGACAAAATAGGAGATAGTATGCAGCAAATTAGTAGTTTTAATGATCACCAATCAGGAAGTTTATACTTAGTTCCAACCCCAATTGGAAATTTAGATGATATGACTTTCCGTGCAATTAAAACCTTAAAAGAAGTGGATCTGATTGCTGCTGAAGATACGCGTCATACTCAGCAACTATTAAACCATTTTGATATACCAACCCGGCAAATTAGTTTTCATGAACATAATACTGAACAACGTGTTCCAGAATTGATTGAGAAATTAAAAGCCGGTTATTCAATTGCCCAGTGTAGTGATGCAGGGATGCCTTCAATTTCTGACCCCGGTAAGGAATTGGTAGCGGCAGCAGTTAGAGAAGGACTGCCAGTAATTCCGCTTCCGGGAGCTAATGCTGGATTGACGGCTCTTATTGCTTCGGGGTTAGTTCCCCAGCCGTTTTATTTCTTCGGCTTTTTAGAGCGTAAACATCAGCAACAAATCGCGGCGTTGGAGCAATTAAAAGAGCATCAAGAAACGATGATCTTTTATGAGGCGCCGCACCGCTTAAAAAAGACTTTAGCTACGATGATGGAAGTTTTTGGTGATGAACGGCAGGTTGTTTTAGCACGGGAAGTCACTAAACGCTATGAAGAGTTTACTCGGGGAACGCTTGCTGAAGTAACTACCTGGTTTGAAGATCACCAACCACGAGGAGAATTCGTTATTCTAGTAGCAGGAAACGAACACCCCGCGGAAAAGAAGAATGATGACATTGAATTGCCTTTAACAGAGCAAGTTGACAAGGAAATCTTAAATGGTCTTTCCACTAATGCCGCAATTAAGCTGGTGGCAAAGAAAAATAATATAAAACGCCAGGAATTATATAAACAATATCATCAACTGTAGGAGAAAGATATGGAATTAAAGCAAGAAGCACAGATATTCGAAATGCCACACTTACTAACATATTATGAGTGTGACGAAACAAGTCACCCAAGCTTGAGTATGATATTAAGTATGATTTCCATGGTATCTGATGAGCATAGTATGTCTTTAGGGATGGGAACCAGAGAAATACAAGCTACTGGTGGTACGTGGGTAGTAAGCGGATATGAAGGACAGCTTTCCGCCAAGCAGCCTTCTTTTGGTGAAACAGTTACTTTGGGAACAAAAGCTGTTTCCTATAACCGTTTTTTTGCTGTTCGTGATTTTTGGATAACGGATAAAGACCATCAGATTGAATATGCACGAATTAGGTCGATTTTTGTGTTTATGAATCTAAAGACACGGCGAATGCAATCAATTCCATTAACTTTAATTGAACCGTTTAAGGCACCTGTTGCTAAAAGGATCCCTCGTCTAAAGCGACCTCAAAAATTGGATGGAAATGCTCTAGTAATAACGAAAAATTATCAAGTTCGTTATTTTGATCTGGATGCTAATCACCATGTTAATAATGCTCGTTACTTTGATTGGCTTCTTGATCCGCTTGGGCGTGATTTTTTACATAAAAATCAGATAAAGAGATTTAATTTGCAGTATCTTCAAGAAGTACGCAACGGGGAAATTGTCGAAAGTAAAGTTAATAAGTTCCAAACAAATGATGAAAAGGTAACTTACCATCAGATTGGTGTTGGTGAGCAGATTGATGCAATTGCTGAGATAGGATGGTATTAAAAATTAATCAATGAATAATAGTGACTGGTTTCGAGGCAGAAAATCAGTTGCTATTTTATTTTAGTCCTAAATATAGACGAAAAGATCTTAAATGGTTTAATGTAGAGACATTGAAAGGAAGATGGTATTCTATGAATAGTAGTAATTATGAGGAGTGAGTTGACGTGAAAAGATCTTTAACGGCGATTATTTACCTCGAACCTGATCAGGTTAATTTACGGATCATTGAGATACCCACTTTAAAAGTGATAAACAATGTTCGATCGGGTCTTCTAAATATCGGAAACGCTAAAGTCGCTAATTATTCAGAAAATATGACTACAATTGTTAATAATATTGAAGGATTTAAGCAAATTATCAATGATTATCAAGCAACCTCCGTTAAGTTTTATGGCGATTTAGAAGACCTCGACCCCGTCGCAACCCGGTATGTGGCTGACCAGTTAGAAGTTCGGACAGGATTACAAATTGAATGGCTAAACAATAACCAGCTAATGGCACAGTCGATGAGTTACCTTTTAACCTTGCTACCAGATTTTGAAAAACTTAGTAAACACAATATGTATCTTCTAAGCATCGGTCTTAGCTCAACTACCTTGGCTTATTTCCACCATGGAAGCTTCGAACGTGCATGGGATATTGATCTTGGTAATGCAAAAATTAGTCAGTTGGTGAGCCGGCTTCGCAAAACTGCCACTAATCCAACTGAAATTATTCAAGATTACATTAGTAGTAAATTAGAGTACTTAACACCAGAATTGACCAAGAAAAAGCATACAGTAATGATGGTGCAAAATGCCCTCTCACTCAATAAATTATTTTTGCCAAATGATCAACAGATCGCTGAAGTGCCGCTGTACAAATTTCATGATGATTACCAAAAAATTTTATCGCCAGTGAAAGATGGCTTGATGAAAAATATGCAAATTGATGATCAGCAGTTTGAATTATTATTGCCAAATTATTTGGTAACAGCGCGAACAGTTCGCTTAATTCAACCAGCTGGCCTTTATGTAACTGATATTTCGACAATGGATGGGATTTCCCATGGAATTGGGGTTAATAATCTTAAAACGAGGCGGCAAATTAATGAAATGATCAGAACAGCTGCCGACAATATTTCTTCACGATATGGTGTTGATTCAGCGCACCGGGATTTTGTAACACGCTTTTCACTCCAACTTTTTGATCAATTACGCCCAATTCATCGTCTTGCTCAACATGAACGATTGTTATTAGAAATTGCTAGTAGAATTGATGATATTGGTAATTTTATTAATCAACGGGGGCACTATCGCCACTCTGCTTACATTATGGAGGCTAATCCCTTAATTGGCCTTTCAGATAAAGATAATCGGATTATTGCTGAAGTAGCAAGATATCATAGTGCAGAGTCTCCAGATATTAGTCAGGCTCATTACCGTCACCTTGATGATGAGATCCAAATGCCGGTAGCAAAATTAGCGGCTATTTTGCGATTGGTGGATGCATTAGATGATTCGCGGCTGCAAAAAATTTCAAGTATTAAATTGAAGCTGGTAGGAGATAGCCGCTTAATCATTAAAGCAACAGCTAATGACGACCTTGTTCTTGAAAAGTGGTCTTTTAGTAAAAAATCGCAACTATTTAAGGATGTATACGGAATTGAACCGGTCTTAACCGAGAGGAGCGATCAGTAAGATGTATAAGGAGTTTTATAAGCCGCAGAATTATGTTAATCGAGAATTGAGTTGGATTGACTTTAATGGACGAGTACTGGGAGAGGCAACTGATACTGCTAATCCTTTGTTAGAACGTGCTAACTTCTTGGGAATTACTCAAAGCAATGTTGATGAATTCTTTATGGTGCGCGTTGCATCGCTTCATAAGCTTGCTGCAGCCAACGTTACTACTACTGATGCATCTGGTCTAACTCCAGAAGAGCAGTTGGATGCAGTAAATGAAAAAGAACACCGGATGGTTAAACAACGGTATGAAGTTTACAAACAGCAAATCATCCCGGACCTTGCAAAAAATAATATTCATATTCTCCATGTTCCCAAGCTTGGCGAGAAGCAATATGAATTTATTCGTCGGTACTTTAATGATGAGTTGATGCCAGTTTTGACTCCCATGGCAGATGATGCCTCACGTCCTTTTCCTTTTATCTCCAATAATTCTTTAAATATTGCTGTTCAGTTGCGGCGTCAAATGGGTTCAACAAGTGAACCAGTTGCCGAGGAAATTCTAGAAGGAGATCAAGAGGTACATCGTCCGCAAATAGAACCACATGATGATCGTCAAGAAGCGGATATCAAATTTGCAACGGTCCGTGTTCCAGAAATTTATAAGCGGTTAGTTCGGTTACCAGGAGAAAATAGCTTCATTTTGATTGATGAAATCATTACTGAGTTTCTGAGCGCGCTTTTTCCAGGATACGAGATCTTAGCTACAGCGTCATATCGAGTTATGCGGGATATGGACTTAGATGTAGCTGAAGAAGATACGTCTGATTTGCTCCGGGCAGTCAAACGGCAATTGCGGGAACGAGAGCATGGACAGGTGATGCGCCTAGAAGTTCCTGCTTCAATCGATGAATGGTTAAAGGATCAGTTAATTGATAATCTGCATGTAAGTGAACGGTCACTGTATGAAGTAGACGGTCCCGTCGATTTAACTTTCTTGAAAAAATTATCGGGGATGGTTAATGGTCATGATGACTTGCGCTATCCATCGTATAAGCCTTACCTTAACCCAGCGTTAGATATGGACCATAATATTTTTTCTTCAATTCGTCAAAAGGACTACTTAATGCAGCATCCTTACGATAATTTTCAAGCCGTGGTTAACTTTATTCATCAAGCAGCCATTGACCCAGATGTTTTAGCAATTAAGATGACTCTTTATCGGGTCTCTGGTAATTCACCGATTATTAAGTACCTTGGAATGGCAGCTCAACAGGGTAAGCAAGTAACAGTTTTAGTTGAAGTTAAAGCGCGGTTTGATGAACAAAATAACGTTCGATGGGCACAACGTCTTGAACAAATGGGTTGCCACGTTATTTATGGTTTAGTTGGTCTTAAAACGCACTGTAAAGTTGCTTTGGTTATCCGTCGTGATGAAGATGGGCTTCGGCGTTATATGCACTTAGGAACTGGTAACTATAATGATGTAACAGCTCATTTTTATACCGATATGGGATTATTTACTTGTGACCATGAGCTGGGTATCGATATGACGAACCTGTTTAATATGCTGTCAGGATTTGCTCGACCAGCTTATTTCAATGAATTACGGGTATCTCCTGATGGGATCCGGACATTTATTAATGCCAAAATTGATGAGCAGATTGAAAATGCCAAAAATGGTAATCCAGCGTTAATTCGGATGAAGATGAATTCCTTATCGGACAAGCAAATTATTGCTCGCCTATACGCTGCTGCTGCTAGTGGAGTTAAGGTTGAGTTATTAATTCGGGGCATTACCTGTTTAAGGAACGATCTGCCAGAACTGCATGGGAATATTGAGGTTCATTCTATTATTGGACGTTTCCTTGAGCACTCCCGGATCTACTACTTTAAGAGTAATGGACATGAGGAAGTTTATCTTGCAAGTGCCGATATGATGACTAGAAATCTTAATCGGCGGGTTGAAGAATTGTATCCCGTTACCCAACCAGACACAAAAGCTCATGCAATTCACATTTTTGATGTTATGTGGAAAGATAATGTCAAGGCTCGACGGTTGGTAGGAGATCATTATGAACGGATTGATCGTGGGGATGCCGCACCATTCAGCTCACAAGAATACTTTGTCAAACAAGCAATGAAATTGAATGCGCGTGAGAAAAAGGAGAAAAAAGCAAAGAAACATTTCTCTTCTGTTTTTGAAACTTTAACTCGCCATGTTCCCAACCTTCATTTAGATGAGCGAAAGGATGAGTAATTTATGAGCAATGAGCAGTACCTTGCAATTCTTGATCTAGGTTCGAATTCAGTTCGGCTTAAAATAACAAAAATTCAAGATAACGGGAGCTTTGAAACGGTTCAATACGAAAAAAGATATGTTCGCCTCGCTTCTAATATGGGGCCCGAAAAAATGCTGAAGTCAGCTCCTATAAAGCGGACTATTGATGCCTTAAAAGAATTTAGGACAATTTGTGATCGATATCGGAATAAGAAACTGACAATTATTGCGGTGGCGACTGCTGCAGTTCGTCAAGCACAAAATCAACTGCAATTTCTTGAAAAGGTTCAGCGAGAAACTGGTTTTGAAATTCATGTAATTAGTGGGGAACGAGAAGCATATCTTGACTATGTTGGTGTTAACCAGACTCTTCCAATTGATAAGGGAATAATTGTTGATACTGGAGGAGCAAGTATGGAATTAATCTCGGTGAATAATGGTGAGGCAGAAGAAGTGATTAGTATTCCGATCGGTTCAGTTAGCATTTCGCAAACCTACCACCTTGAAGATCAAATTAATCCAGCTGATTTATTTGATGCCATGATTAAAATTGATGAAGTTCTTTCTCAACAATTATGGCTGAATCGAATGCGAGGAACAAAAATTGTGGCACTTGGGGGATGTAACCGTGCATTAGCAAAGGTATATCGGTGGCAACAAGCTCTTAATCCTGATGAGATCAGACCAGTTCATGGACTAACGATGCGTTCAGAAGAAGCCTTTTTGATTATGCGTCAACTATTAGATGTAGATCGCCAGACGCGGGCAGGGATCCGTGGAATTACGAAGGTGCGAGCAGATGTAATTGTTGGAGGGCTTCTTCCTCTCATCTCTCTTGTCCGGCAATTATCAATTAATGAGATTTGCTTTAGCAATAGTGGATTAAGAGAAGGATTATTATTTAAGTACCTTGAACAGCAAATTAATTTTGATCAATTGAAATCTTCGCTATAAAATTATTTGCTAAAATTTTTACTTATTTTTACTAAATTTTACTGATTAGAAACAGTAAAATTGTGCTACAATCACTATGAAAGCTTTAGTTGGATCAAGGAGGAAACAAGATGTCAATTTTAGTTGCTGGTGGTGCCGGATATATCGGTTCCCATATGGTAAAAGATCTTATTGAAAATGGTGAAGATGTAGTAGTTGCTGATAACTTATCAACGGGTCACCGGGATGCGATTAATCCCAAGGCTAAGTTTTACGAAGGCGATATTCGTGATCGTCAATTCTTAGATAAGATTTTTGACAATGAAGATATTACTGCAGTTGTTCACTTTGCTGCTTTCTCAATTGTCCCTGAATCAATGAGTAAGCCATTGAAGTACTTTGATAACAATACTGGTGGAATGATTACTTTGCTTGAAGCAATGCATGATCATGATATTAAGTATATTGTCTTCAGTTCAACCGCTGCTACTTATGGGGTTCCAGAACACATGCCAATTAAGGAAACGGACCCACAAAAGCCAATTAACCCATATGGCTTGAGTAAGTTAATGATGGAAGAAATGATGTCTTGGGCTGATAAAGCTTACGGTATTAAGTTTGTTGCCCTTCGTTACTTTAATGTTGCCGGGGCTGCTCCTGATGGTACGATCGGTGAAGATCACGGTCCAGAAACGCACTTAGTTCCAATTATTCTTCAGGTTGCACAAGGAAAACGGGATGAATTGAGTATCTTTGGGGATGACTACAACACACCAGATGGTACCAATGTTCGTGACTATGTCCATGTTATGGATTTAGCAGATGCTCATATTCTTGCTATTAAGTACCTTCAAGAAGGTAACAAGAGTAATGCCTTTAACCTTGGTTCATCCACTGGCTTCTCTAACAAGCAAATGCTAGAAGCAGCCCGTGAAGTTACGGGTAAACCTATTCCAGCTAAAATGGCACCACGCCGTCCAGGAGATCCAGATTCATTAGTTGCTGCTAGTGATAAGGCGCGTAATATTCTTGGATGGAGTCCTAAGTATGATGATGTTCACGACATTATTGCAACTGCTTGGAAGTGGCATTCAACTCATCCAAAGGGTTATGATGATCGCGACTAATAATCGGTTTTAAAATAACAAACAGGCTCTCAGTAAAACTTTTGCTAGGGCCTGTTTTGTCGTAAATAAACAAAAGAAATTAAAAGGGAAGTCAAAGCTGATCCAGTGTGATAAGATGTAAGATGATTGAAAGGATTGATAAAAGATGAAGATTCTAGCCATCGATACATCCAACCACCCAATGAGCGTAGCGTTGGTTGAAGATGAGCAATTGTTGGCAACAACGACCCTTAATATGGTTCGCAATCATAGTATTTATTTAATGCCGGCAATTAGTAAGTTATTTGAGTTAGTTCAGTGGCAGCCAACAGATATTGATCGGGTAGTGGTTGCACAGGGACCAGGATCTTATACGGGAGTACGAATTGCAGTTACAACAGCTAAAGTATTGGCTGATACAGAAAAGGTTGATTTAGTTGGAGTATCAAGTTTAGCAGTATTAGCACGTAATGTAGTTCCAACATCATCAGCAATTATTGTTCCTTTCTTTGATGCACGACGAGGAAATGTATTTGCTGGTGCTTACCAGTGGGAAAATGGCGAATTAGTAAATAAAATAGAAGATCAACATCTAGGGATTGATGTTTTGCTGGAACAACTTGCAAAATTAGATCAACAAGTTGTTTTAGTGGGTCATATGACTGATAAAATTCAAGCCAAATATGATCAATTACCAGCTAATGTGACCCTTTTACCACGACCTTATAGCATTCCGTCAACCTATCAATTAGCTCTTGCAGGTAAAACAGAGGAACCGGTTAAAGAGATTGATACTTTTGTCCCACATTATTTACGGATTACTGAAGCAGAGGCTAATTGGCAAAAACTTCATCCTGGAGAAAAAAGAAAGAATTATGTTCGAGAAGTTTAAAGAATGGTTTGTTAATACAACTAATCCTGCTAAACGACCGACCCTTGATTTTCCGCGACGAATAGTAATGATATCCGGACATCAATATGTGGTCCGGATAGCAAAAGAGCAAGATATTCAAACTTTAGTCGAAATTGAAGAAAGAATCTACGGAAAAGCACCATGGAGTTATGCTGCTTTTCGCATTGAACTACAACGGCCGTGTGATCGACTATATTTAGTTATTGAGGATGATCAGCAGATTGTTGGCTTTATGGGAACAGCCATTGATTGGTATCATTATGATTTGCATATTACAAATATTGGCATTACACCAAGTTACCAAAATAAGGGGATTGGAACGTACCTTATTTCAACTGCCAAAAACTATGCTCGGCACTTAAAATTGCATTCGCTGAGTTTAGAAGTACGAGTACACAATGTATCAGCGCGGCGTTTATATGAAAGTTTAGGCTTTCGCAATCAGCATATTAAACCCCGTTATTACTTAGACAATCACGAAGATGCCGTTGATATGCAAGCAAACTTACTTAGGTAGAGGAGAAAATATTTTATTATGACAGAACGCACATTAACCTTAGCGTTTGAATCAAGCTGTGATGAAACAAGTGTTGCTGTAATTGAAAATGGAACTAAAATTCTTTCCAATATTGTTGCAACGCAAATTGATAGCCATCAGCGTTTTGGTGGAGTAGTACCAGAAGTAGCTAGTCGCCATCATATTGAACAAATTACTAAATGTACAAATGAAGCTTTAGCGCAAGCGGATGTAGACTATGATGACCTAGATGCTGTTGCAGTAACATACGGTCCAGGATTAGTCGGGTCATTATTAATTGGTGTAACAGCAGCGAAGGCTATTGCATGGGCCCATAATCTTCCGTTAGTGCCGGTAAACCACATGGCTGGTCATATCTATGCCGCACGCTATGTTGGAGAATTCAAATATCCACAAATGGCATTGTTGGTTTCTGGGGGACATACGGAATTAGTTTATATGCCATCTGAACATGAATACGAAATTATCGGTGAAACACGTGATGATGCTGCCGGTGAAGCCTATGATAAAATCGGTCGTGTATTAGGGGTCAATTACCCGGCAGGAAAAACGATTGACGAATGGGCGGCTAAGGGGAAAGATACTTTTAATTTTCCACGAGCAATGGAAAAAGAAGATAATTATGACTTTAGCTTTAGTGGGTTGAAGAGTGCTTTCATCAATACTGTTCATAACGCAGACCAACGTGGGGAAAAATTAGATAAATATGATCTTGCAGCCAGTTTCCAACAAAGTGTTATCGACGTGCTTGCTGAAAAAACAATGCGTGCATTGGATGATTACCCAGTAAAGCAACTGATTTTAGCTGGTGGGGTCGCTGCAAATCATGGTCTCCGTGCTCGTTTAGACCATGACATGAAGGAATTTCATCCTGATGTACCTATGCTGCAAGCACCGTTGAAATTATGTGGTGATAATGCTGCAATGATTGGGGCCGCTGGTTATGTTAACTACAAACATGGCGATCGAGCAGGTCTAGATTTGAATGCAGTACCAGGATTGATGTTTAATCGTATTCAGAATAAATAATTATCAACACAACTCCCATAAGCAATAATGGCCTCCAGCGTCCGGTTTTTTACCGAGCACTGGAGGCCATTATTATACTGTGTTGTATGGACTTAACCACAGCCCTTTTTGCGTTTTTTATGCTTCACCATTTGCTTTGTCAACGGCATCCATCACGGCGTAACGGAACCCATTTTTTTCCAGTGCTTCCACGCCCTTGATCGTCGTACCTGCTGGTGATGTTACTTGATCACGTAACAATGCCGGAGCAAGCTTGCTATCATAAGCAAGTGTTCCCGTACCCTTTACCATACTGGCGATGACTTCATAGGCGGTTTGGCGATCGAGGCCATGCTTAACAGCGGCATCGCTCATTGCGTCCATCATCACATCAACAAATGCAGGACCACAACCGCCGATAACACCAATTATATCTAGTTGTTGTTCTGGGACTTCGATGACATCGCCAAGACTATCTAAAACAGTCATTACTTTTGAAATTGATTCAGCGGAAATTCCGGTTGGTAAGGCAAGACCAATTGTACCAGCATTAACTTCAACTGGTGTGTTGGGAATAATATTAACAATTTCTTTATTAGGAAGAACTTTTGCTAAGGCTTCGTGAGTAATTCCAGCAGCGGCAGAGATAAAAATAGTGTGATCGTTAAGGACAGCTAATTCTTTAGCGACTGCGGTTGTAATAGGAGCAGGAGTAGTCAAAATTACGATATCGGGTGTAAGGTTAACCACTGCACTATTTGTATTAACGAGTTCAAACCTGAGTTTCTCAGCAAGACTAGTAACACGTGGATTAACAGGATTCATTGCACTGAGAGTAAAATTCTGCGTATGATTTAATCCTTTCATAATTGCGGTCCCCATATTTCCAACACCAATAATTGTAATTTTCATCTAAAAAACCTCCTAAATTATTTCCGGATTTGCCCATTACCGATAATTTCATACTTAAGTGTTGTTAATTGTTGTAACCCCATTGGTCCCCGGGCGTGAAGCTTTTGAGTACTGATACCAATTTCAGCGCCAAAGCCAAATTCTCCCCCATCAGTAAACCGGGTGGAGGCATTAACATAAACACAAGCAGAATTAATAGCTTGTTGGAAGTAACGTCCCCGAGTAATGTTGTTTGTAATAATTGATTCTGAATGATGAGTACTGTAGTGGTTAATATGGCTAATTGCATCATCAAGGGAATCAACAATTTTTACGGCCATAATTAAATCGTTGTATTCTGTCTCCCAGTCTTCCTCAGCAACGGGATGGATAGTTGATACTAGTTGGCAAGCCATTTCGTCACCGCGTAATTGGACTCCATGTTCCATTAAAGCTTTGGCGATAACAGGAAGAAATTCAGCGGCAATATCGCGGTGGATAAGTAATTTTTCAGCGGCATTGCATACAGAAGGTCGTTGTACTTTTGCATTCACAGTAATATTGGTTGCCATTGCTAAGTCGGCATCCTTATCAATATAAATGTGGCAATTACCTGCACCGGTTTCGATAACTGGGACCGTAGCTGTTGTTACAACCCGCTGAATAAGAGCACGGCCGCCTCGTGGAATCAAGACATCAATGTAATCAGTAAGATTCATCATTTCATCAGCAATTGCATGACTAGTATCGGTAATAAGCTGGACAGCATCGACCGGTAAATTTTGACTTTGCAACGATTCGCGAAGAATTTTTACTAAGGCAGTATTAGTCTGGATAGCTTCTTTTCCACCCCGTAAAATAACTGCATTGCCACTCTTAAATGTGAGGCCGGTCGCGTCTACAGTTACGTTTGGCCGTGCTTCAAAGATAATGCCAATTACCCCTAATGGTACGCGTCGTTGAAGAATTTGCAACCCATCCTTAGTAATCCATCCCTTATCGATTTGGGAAGTGGGATCGCTCAAGTCGGCGATTTTCCGGAGACCATTAGCCATGTCCTCAATGCGTTCGGAATTGACCATTAACCGATCCGTAAATTTAGTTGGCATCTGGGTAGCAGCGGCCAAATCTTGTTGGTTTGCAGCGATAATTTGGTTTTTGTTTTTGATTAAATCATTTGCCAATTGAAGCAGTGTCTTATTTTTGGTGGCAGTATTCATTAAAGCTAGTTTGCTGGCAGCAATTTGAGCTCTTTGTCCAATTGCAATTAAATCTTGGTTCATTATCATCACTCCTATTTTCCAAAATGAGTACCAATAGTATGACCATCAAAAATATCAAAAAGAATTTTAGGATCACGACCATTGCATAAAATCATTTGTTTGCCTGCTTGCATCATTGTGGCAGCTGCCCGTAATTTAGTTACCATTCCGCCTGTTCCAAACCTAGTACTGCTACCGCTTGCGGCGTTCTCTATTTCTGGCGTTAGGACTGGCACTTCTTTAATTATTTGCGCCTCAGGAAATTTATGCGGGTCTTTGTCGTAAAGGGCATCGATATCCGAAAGAATAATTAGTTCGTCAGCATCAATGGCAATAGCGACCTGGGAAGAGAGTTCATCATTATCACTGAAGGTAGTGTAATGGTCAAGCTCATCAACTGACACGGGGTCGTTTTCATTAACGATCGGAATCACATTTTGCTGAAGTAAAGTATTAATTGTATTAAGCGTATGTTGGCGACTAATAGGATAAGTGAGCACATCGCGGGTAAGGAGAAGCTGAGCGACGTGCGTTTGATAGTCTAAAAAGCGTTGCGAATAAATCCGCATTAAAGCAGCCTGACCAATAGATGCTAGAGCTTGCTGCTGTTCTATTTCGGCGGGGCGATCCGTTAATCCTAAACTCGCGAGTCCAACGCCAATGGCTCCCGAAGAAACAAGAATAAGCTGATATCCCTGATTATTTAATGTAGCGAGAACAAATGAGAGTTGGTCGATTGTTCGCAAATTAATTTTTCCATTGGGGAGCACAAGGCTACTCGTCCCAATCTTAACAACTACTTTTTGTATTTTATGAGTCATAGGGAATCCTTTCAGAAAACAAAAAGCGCCCTTAACCGAGACACCAATTATGGCGGTACCATTCTCGTTTAAAGACGCGCTTTACACTTTTAAATTATTTTATTATTAGAATATATTAAAGTTGTAGCAGGGCTTCGGTACTGGCGATAGCTTGCAGTCGATGGCTATCGTTCCTGGACTGACCTACTTTTATCTACAATTAAAATTTTAATTGGAAGACTAAGCTTTTGTCAAGACTAATTATTTTTGAGATTTAATTAAAAATATTGACAAATGATTAGAAATAAATTAGAATGCGAACAACAATTAAATATTAGTCGTTTAAGAAGAGTAAAAGCAATGTAGTATTAAGAGAGTTTTCGGGTGGTGGAAGAAAATTACAAATTGCTTTGAAGATGGTCTTAAAAAAAATACAACAAGCGTGAGGGAAAACTAAGCACTTGTCGGTTGATATCCGTTATCAAGTATCGAAGTTTATGATGAACTTCCTGAGGCTATCCATGTGAGTGGATAGTAAATTAAGGTGGCACCGCGAAAATACTCGTCCTTATTAAGTTAAGGATGGGTATTTTTTTATGGAGGTGAAAGTGATGAGACGCAAAATTGCATTAGCTCAACTTGATATTCAATTAGGAAATCTTGTCGAAAATTATCAAAAAGCTAAACAAGCAATTGAAGAAGCTGCTAATAACCATGCAGACATCGTTGTTTTACCAGAGATGTGGAATACTGGTTATGCTTTAGGCCAATTATCGGTACTAGCAGACGAAAATGGTCAAAAGACGCAACAATTCCTTAGTAAGTTAGCGCTAGAAAATCAAATTAACATTGTCGGTGGTTCAGTAGCGGTGAGACGTGGACAATCTTTTTTTAATACAACTTATGTCTGTGATCAAAAGGGAAATCTAATTAGTAGTTACGATAAAGTGCATTTATTTGGACTCATGAATGAAGATCAATATTTAGAAGCTGGGCAAAAAGAAAATCATTTTAAATTAGCTGAGATTCCTAGTGCAAGTTTTATTTGTTATGATTTGCGTTTCCCTGAATGGATTAGAACAGTTGCTCGTTATGGAACTGATATCTTATATTTTCCGGCAGAATGGCCAAGTAAACGGATCAAGCAGTGGAAAATAATGCTACAGTCGCGGGCAATAGAAAATCAAGCCTTTGTGGTCGCAGTCAATCGTGTTGGGACGGATTTAGAGAATAGTTTTAATGGCCATTCATTAGTAATTAATCCACTTGGACAGGTTATCCATGATGCAGGCGAAATTGAACAAGTAAGTTATGCAGAAATTGACCTAGCACAGTTAGCGCAGGTTCGAGGGCCAATTCCGGTGTTTAAGGATCGTCGCCCAAATCTTTATCACTAAAAAGGGGATGGAAAAGATGAATTTTGAACAATCTAAATTATTAGACACTTTACCGAAACAATTTTTTGCCAATTTGGTCGCCAAGGTTAATGAAAAAATAAGTGAAGGGGTCGATGTTATCAACCTCGGCCAAGGAAATCCTGATAAGCCAACGCCAGATTATGTTGTTAAGAGTGCACAAAAATGGGTAACAGATCCGCAAACTCATAAGTATTCGCCATTTCGGGGCTTACCAGCGTTTAAGGAAGCGGCAGCAAAATTTTATTCTGAAAAATATGGAGCTGATTTTGATCCAGAAAAAGAAGTCGCCATTTTGGGTGGTTCCAAGATTGGGCTTGTAGAATTGCCATGGGCATTGATGAATCCCGGCGACACTTTTCTGCTTCCTGATCCAGGCTATCCAGATTACTTATCAGGAGCAGCATTGGGAGAAGTTAATTTTGAAACAGTACCATTATTAGCAGAAAATAATTTCTTACCAGATTTAGAGGCAATTCCTGAAGAGGTGGCTCAACGTGCTAAATTCTTCTATCTTAACTATCCTAATAATCCAACGGGGGCTGTAGCTACTCCCGAGTTTTATCGAGAACTCGTTGCGTGGGCCAAGAAGTATCACGTGGGTATTATTAGTGATTTTGCCTATGGCGCAATTGGCTTTGATGGTCAAGCGCCAGTTAGTTTTATGGAAACACCAGGCGCTAAAGATGTGGGAATTGAATTTTATACCTTTTCTAAGACGTTCAATATGGCAGGCTGGCGAATCGCATTTGCAGTTGGTAATGCAGATATTATTGAAGCCTTAAACTTAATTCAAGACCATTTATTTGTTAGCCTTTTTCCCGCCTTACAGGAAGCTGCTATTGATGCCTTGACGCTACCACAGCGTGATGAGGCAATTACAGAAATCGTTGGTCGTTATGAAGAAAGACGGAATGCCTTTATTAATGCGGCGGAAAAAATTGGCTGGCATGCCATTGCTCCCCAGGGTACCTTTTATGCTTGGATGCCGGTTCCAAAGGGTTATACCAGTGAAAGCTTTGCAGACTTATTATTGGACAAAGCTGGCGTGGCAGTAGCACCCGGCAATGGCTTTGGCAAACATGGTGAAGGTTATGTGCGGATTGGCCTTTTGATTGAACCAGCACGATTAACGGAAGCCGTTAAGCGGATTGCTAAACTGAATTTATTTAATTAAGGAGGAAAAGATTATGGCTTTGAAATATACGGTTTTAGGTGCAGGGGCAATGGGACTACGATTTGGCGTATTGCTTCAAGAACTGGCTGGCGCTAAGGTTGATTTTGTTGATAACTGGGCTCCCCAAGTTGAAACTATTAAACAACAGGGTGGGGTTTACGTTTCTCGGGACCATGAAAATCGTCACCTTGTCCCGATTAATATTTATTCACCAGAAGAATATGATGGTGATCCAGATGTGTTTATCGTTTTTGCTAAGCAGATGACGCTCAGTGATTTGTTACAACGCAGTGCTCATTTCTTCCATCCTGACCATCAATATGTCTTTTCGGGAATGAATGGCATGGGACATATTGAAAAAATTAACCACTATTTTCCTAAAGAACATGTCGTAGCCGGTACTTGTTTAATCGGGACGGTTCTTAATAAGGCGGGGGATGTGGACTTTATTGGTAAACCTGGTGCTGGTTCGATCAACCTAGCTCCCCAAGTCGGCGAACCAGATGAGCGGGTAAAACAAATTGTTGAGGACTTTACCACGGCGAATATTAATCCCCATCTTAATGATAATTTTTATGGGACCCTCCTAACAAAAGTAGTCTTCAATTCTGTTATTAATACGATCTGCACGCTTTTTGAGATTCAAATGGGGCAATTTATTGATTATGATGGTGCAGAAAAGCTTGGTAAGCAGCTAATTAATGAAGCATTCGATGTTGCAGAACGGGCTGGCATCCAGCTCTTAAGTACCCGTGAAGAGGAGTGGCAAACAATAAAGTATGTCAGTGAAGTTACCAATCCGCTTCATTACCCATCAATGTACCAAGATATGAGTAAAAATCGACCAACAGAAGTCGATTACATTAATGGGTACATTTATGACCTAGGTAAGAAGTATAACTATGAGGCATCAACTCATGACTTTTTACGTAATTTGGTTCATCTGGCAGAGAATACGCGTAAATTTCGACAAAACTAAAAGAAGAAGCGGAAAGGTCCGCTTCTTCTTTTAGTTTTCTTGATCAAATTCTTCCAGTTTTTCTGCTGCTTCTGTCCATGCAAGTTCAACTTCTTCAGATTTAGCTGACAGTTCATCAAGTTTTTTCTGGAGATCGGTTAATTTTCCAATATCCGTAGCAATCTCTGGCTGGCTCATTTGTTCTTGAATTGCAGTTTGCTTTTTTTCTAATTCTGCCATCTGTTGTTCAAGCTCATCAACTTGTCGCTGGATTTTGCGCCGAGCACGCTGCTGTTCTTTGCTTTGCTGATAAGATTGCTTGCCAGCTGGTGCTTTAGCAGTATTGTTGGGATTAGGTGAAGTGGTTTCAGGTGAACTTTCTTTTTCCTTAGCAATTAGGTAGTCATCATAATTGCCTTCGTAATGTTTAATTCCATCATGTTCCATTGCTAAGATATCGGTTGCAACCTGATTAATAAAGTAACGGTCGTGAGAAATAAAGAGAACAGTTCCGCTAAATTCGTTAATTGCATTTTCAAGAACTTCGCGACTATCAATATCTAAGTGGTTAGTAGGTTCATCAAGGATAAGAAAATTAATCGGTTTAAATGAGAGTTTAGTTAACTCCAATCGTGCCTTTTCACCACCAGATAGGTCATGAACGACTTTATAAACATCATCACCAACGAATAAGAAACTACCTAATAATGAACGAATATCTTTTTCAGGTACTTCTGGATGGTCATCCCATACTTCTTCTAAAACTGTTTTATTTGGATGTAATTGTTGCTGTTCCTGGTCGTAGTAACCGATATCGAGGTTAGCACCGAGTTTAATTGTTCCACTAATTAACGGAATTTTATGGAGAATAGATTTAAGTAAAGTTGACTTTCCGATTCCATTTGGTCCGATAATCCCAACGCGCTGTGGCTTGCGGACATTAAATGAAAGCGGCCCAGCAAGGATCTGTTCATCGTAGCCAACTTTTGCCTGCTCTACATCAAGAACTTCATTTCCACTATCTTTTTCAGAATGGAATTGGAAATGAATTGATTTATCATCAGTTTCTGGACGCTCAAGCCGCTCCATTTTTTCTAATTGCTTTCGTCGCGCCTGAGCACGTTTAGTTGTTGAAGCGCGAACAATATTTCGATTAACAAAGTCTTCTAACTTGGCAATCTTTTTTTGTTGTTGGTCATAGTGTTTCCACTCTGCTTGTAATCGTTCTTGCTTGTGTTTAACAAATTGCGTGTAGTTACCAGTATAGTGGGTGAGCGTTTTATTATCGAGATCATAAACATCGCTGACAACCCGATCTAAGAAGTAACGGTCGTGAGAGACGATAAGCAATGCGCCTTGATAACTTTTAAGATAATCTTCTAACCATGAAAGAACGTTCATGTCAAGGTGGTTAGTCGGTTCATCTAGAATCAAAAGTCCAGGTGCTTGCAGAAGAATCTTTGCTAAGGCGAGTTTAGTTTTTTGCCCTCCTGAAAGGGAATTAATTGGCGTATCATAACTATCTTCGCCAAAGCCAAATCCATGTAAAATTCCCCGCATCCGTGATTCGTATTCAAAACCACCCTGCTTTTTAAAGGCAGTTTGTAAATTATCGTATGTTGAAAGAATTTGTTGATAATTACTAGCGGCACTGTCGAGGTCGGCTAGTTGCTGTTCAAGATCATGAATTTGTGTTTCCAGTTTGTGGAGAGGAGCAAAAACGGTATCTAATTCAGTCCAAATGCTATTTTGACTATCGAGTCCTTGATTCTGAGCCAAATAACCAATTGTCAAATCTTTAACCTTCGTAATTGTTCCTTCATCTGGTTCGGTGATTCCAGCGATCATTTTTAACAAGGTCGTCTTACCAGCACCGTTACGCCCAACAAGCGCAGTACGGCCATGCTCTTGGATTTGCATGTTCATATTGTGAAATAAAACGTCCGCGCCAAATCGACGCACAACGTCATTTGTCTGTAAAAGTAACATATTGAAACCTCATTTAATTCGTTATTTAATATGGTTTTATTTTAGCAGATTTTTAATTTTAAATAAAAAGTTGAAAATATTTTTGTATTTTAGTTCACAAAAAAGGGTTTAATTGCTAGAATATACTCAGACTTAAATTTCACAAAGTAAAGATTAGTAACATTATCCTTATCAAAAACTTAGTAATTAGTTGGCAAACTAGGTTGAGAAGGGCTTATTTTAGGAGGAACAAAAGTAGAATGGCTAATAAAAAGATTCCACGCGCGACTGCGAAACGGTTGCCAATATATTTCCGGTATTTAAATGTATTGAAAGACGCAAACAAGCAACGGGTATCATCAACTGAACTTTCGGAGGCTGTGCAAGTTGATTCGGCAACGATTCGTCGTGACTTTTCATATTTTGGTGAATTAGGTAAGCGGGGATACGGTTATGACGTTGAAAGTCTATTAAAGTTTTTTAAAGGAATCTTGCACCAAGACTCATTAGTTAGTGTTGCCTTAGTCGGGGTTGGTAGTTTGGGAAGTGCCTTGTTAAACTTTAACTTCCACCAAGATACCAACTTACGGATCAGTGCGGCATTTGATACTAAACCAGAATATGCTAATACAGTCAAAAGTGGTATTCCAATTTACCCATCCGAGGATATGGTCAAGCAATTAAAAGAGCAACAGATTGACGTTGTTATTCTAACCGTTCCTGGAATCAAGGCCCAACATGTTGCAGACCAATTAGTTGAAGCTGGTGTGAAGGGAATTCTTAACTTTACTCCTGTTCGTTTATCTGTGCCTAAAAATGTTCAAGTTCAAAACATTGACTTAACAAACGAACTTCAAACATTGATTTACTTCATTAAAAATTATACTGAAGATTCAATTGAATAAATTAAGAGAGCATTGGTTTGATGAAAGCGTTCAACCAATGCTTTTTGTTTACTAAATTATTAATAAAAGTCATGGATTGTAGGTAGGATCCCTTAAGTTTTAAAAAATGGTCAAAAAAAGTCAAAGTGTTTTTGTTGCATTTTGAAGAGAACATGTTATATTTAAACATGTGATTAGCACTTGATGAACTTGAGTGCTAAAAATAAAATTTATTAACAAGATGGAGGGATTAACGTGTTAAAACCATTAGGAGATCGCGTTGTTCTAAAAGCTGAAACTGAAGAAGAAAAGACAGTTGGTGGAATTGTCCTTGCTTCCAATGTGAAGGAAAAGCCAACTACTGGAAAGGTTATTGCCGTTGGAGAAGGTCGTACTTTGGAAAACGGACAAAAGCTTGCTCCAGCTGTTAAGGAAGGCGATCGCGTATTATTTGATAAGTACGCAGGCAATGAAGTAGAATACGACGGTGAAAAGTTCTTAGTTGTTCATGCTAAAGACTTAGTAGCAATCGTTGAATAGTTAAATAAGCGAATTAAGAGCAGGAGACAGAAAGAATAAAATTCCTTCACCGTCTCTTTTAAATAAAGAATTTAATTTTGAGGTGACATAAATGGCAAAAGAAATTAAGTTTTCTGAAGATGCACGGAGCGCTATGCTCAGTGGTGTTGATAAATTAGCTGATACTGTTAAGACAACGATGGGTCCAAAGGGACGGAATGTTGTTTTGGAACAAAGCTATGGCACACCAACTATTACTAATGATGGTGTAACTATTGCTAAGAGCATTGAACTTGAAAACCAATTTGAAAATATGGGTGCAAAGTTAGTAGCCGAAGTTGCTTCAAAGACTAACGATATTGCCGGTGATGGTACTACAACTGCTACTGTTTTAACTCAAGCAATTGTTAATGCTGGTATGAAGAACGTTACCTCTGGTGCAAATCCAGTTGGTATTCGTCGTGGTATTGACAAGGCTACTGAAGTTGCTGTTGAAGCTTTGAAGAAGATGTCACACGATGTAAAGACAAAGGATGATATTGAACAAATTGCTTCTATTTCAGCCGCTAATCCAGAAGTTGGTAAGTTAATTGCTGATGCAATGGAAAAGGTTGGCCATGATGGTGTAATTACTATCGAAGATTCTCGTGGAGTTGACACTAGTGTTGACGTTGTTGAAGGAATGAGCTTTGACCGTGGTTACATGTCACAATACATGGTAACTGATAACGACAAGATGGAAGCAGACCTTGATAACCCATATATTTTGATTACTGACAAGAAGATTAGTAACATCCAAGACATTTTGCCATTACTTCAATCAGTTGTTCAAGAAGGCCGTGCTCTCTTGATCATTGCGGATGACATTACTGGTGAAGCATTACCAACCCTTGTATTGAACAAGATTCGTGGTACCTTTAATGTTGTTGCTGTTAAGGCTCCAGGCTTTGGTGACCGTCGTAAGGCTCAACTTCAAGATATTGCTGTTTTGACTGGGGGTACTGTTATTTCTGATGACCTTGGGATGAGTCTTAAGGACGCTACTGTTGATCAATTAGGTCAAGCCAACAAGGTTACAGTTACAAAGGATACTACTACTATCGTTGATGGTGCTGGTTCAAAGGAAGCTATCCAAGAACGTGTTGACCAAATTAAGCAAGAAATTGCTAAGTCAACTTCCGACTTTGACAAGGAAAAGCTTCAAGAACGTCTTGCAAAGCTTTCAGGTGGGGTTGCCGTTGTTAAGGTTGGTGCCGCAACTGAAACTGAATTGAAGGAAAAGAAGTACCGGATTGAAGATGCCTTGAACGCTACTCGTGCTGCTGTTCAAGAAGGATTTGTTCCTGGTGGTGGAACTGCTTTAATTAACGTAATTCCTGCTCTTGACAAGATTGAAGCCGATGGTGATGAATTAACTGGTATCAATATTGTTAAGGCTGCCCTTGAAGCACCAGTTCGTCAAATTGCTGAAAACGCTGGTGTTGAAGGCTCTGTTATTGTTAATGAATTAAAGAACGAAAAAGAAGGTATTGGTTACAACGCTGCAGATGGCAAGTTTGAAGATATGATCAAGGCTGGTATTGTTGACCCAACAATGGTTACCCGTTCTGCTCTTCAAA
The DNA here is from genome assembly GCF_020784695.1 of Limosilactobacillus secundus. Lineage (NCBI taxonomy): Bacteria > Bacillati > Bacillota > Bacilli > Lactobacillales > Lactobacillaceae > Limosilactobacillus > Limosilactobacillus secundus. The sequence goes on along the minus strand of NZ_JAJGUA010000032.1, from coordinate 45,824 downwards.
ACGCTGCTTCTGTATCAGCATTGCTTCTTACTACTGAAGCAGTTGTTGCTGATAAGCCAGATCCAAATGCTAATAATCAAGGCCCTGCTGCTCCACAAGGCGGCATGGGCGGTATGATGTAATATCACCTGAATAAAATTTAATTTTGTGGGCAGAAAAGATTCTAATGTTTGATTTTCAAATATTAGGATCTTTTTTTTGTTAGAGAAAAATCAATGACGAAAAAATAAGCTATCGAATTGTTAAGCATCTCCCGTTTATACAGTAGAACAAGCAGGTAAGTATGTTCAAAAATACCGATTTGATCGCCCAGAAGAATTAGCTATGAAGAACAAGTGGGGCTGTTTTACCTTTTAACTTGGTTAATGATAAACAACATTAAGTTACCTTTATTATTGATGCTGATATCTTTAAGAATGAGGGGTTAATAGGTTGTCACTCAAACGATAATACTGCCACTGTAATTCTAGTCATAAAAGATTTGCTTCAAATAATAAAGCAGAATAGTAATCCAGTTAAGGCGATTCAACTATAAAGTTAATCTAAAAATCTTAAATTGTGGTAAAGTAAATTAGTATTAATTTTTAACCAAACTATAACTGAAAGGAACTAAGAAATGGAAAAAATGAAGTTCCAGAAGATAACGCTATTTTCTGGTGTAATGCTTGCCTTAAATTCCTTAATTGGTTCAGGATGGTTGTTTGGTGCCGGAACTGCTGCAAAGGTTGCGGGACCAGCTGCTATTTTGTCATGGATCTTGGGAGCAATAATCATTATTAGTATTGCCCTTACTTATGTTGAATTAGGCGCAATGTTTCCAGAAAGTGGAGGAATGAGTCGTTACGCTCAGTATAGCCACGGTCCGTTTTTAGGCTTTATTGCTGCATGGGCAAATTGGATTTCATTAATCACTTTAGTCCCAATGGAAGCAGTAGCCTCAGTTCAATATATGAGTTCGTGGCCGTGGGCATGGGCGAATTGGACCCACCACTTTATGAAAAACGGTAATATTACGACTCCGGGATTGTTAGTTGTATTTGGCTTCATGCTTGTTTTTACTTTGATCAATTTCTGGTCGGTAAAATTGATGACTCGCTTTACTAATTTAATATCAATTTTTAAAATTTTATTACCAACATTGACAATTGTGATGCTTATTGCGGCGGGTTTTCATCCTAGTAATTTTGGTCATAGCGTAACTACTTTTATGCCATATGGTAGTCGATCAATCTTTGAAGCAGCTGCTATTTCTGGAATTATTATGTCTTATGATGCCTTTCAAACGGTAATCAACATGGGGGGAGAAATGATTAATCCTCATAAAAATATCGTGCGAGGCGTATTGATTTCAATGATTATTACCGCTGTGATCTATGTCATGTTACAAGTTGCCTTTATTGGAGCAATTGATCCGAATTTATTAGCGCAAAAAGGATGGCATGGGATTAACTATACATCTCCATTTGCTGATATTGCGATCTTGCTGGGGATGAATTGGCTTGCAATTTTACTATATATGGATGCTTTTGTTTCACCATTTGGAACAGGGGTTGCGTTCGTGGCAACTGCTTCACGAGCATTGGCAGCAATGACTCATACCGGTCATTTGCCCCAATGGTTAGGACGGCTCGAACGGCGGTACATGATTCCGCGGTTTGCCATGGTCGTTGATCTAATTTTAGCGGTAGTAATGGTTAGCCTCTTTAGAAATTGGAGCTTGTTAGCCACTGTAATTACCGGTTCAACTTTAATTGCTTATCTTACTGGTCCCGTTACTGTGATGTCGCTTCGGAAAATGAATGCTAATTTAAAGCGGCCGTTTCATCCCCGTTTTATGTCCTGGTTGGCACCATTTGCATTTATCTTGACGAGCCTTTCAATTTATTGGACAATGTGGCCGACAACTGTTCAGGTGATTGGAGTTATCTTATTAGGCTTACCAATCTATCTTTATTATGAAGTTAAATATCGTCACGCATCAGGGCTACGTGACTTACGCAATAGTTATTGGATGCTGGCTTATCTTGTTTTTATCTCAATAGTTTCTTACATTGGAAGTGAAGGATTTGGCGGCAAGGACTGGTTGAAGTACCCATGGGATTTTGTTGTTATCATCATCTGCTCGCTAGGATTTTATCGGTGGGCTGTGGCTAGCCGGATGAAAAAAATCGATCCTGCGGCAGAAAAGGTTAATGCTAAGGTAAAGATGCCAGAAAAAGATCAATAGATATATTTGTAGGTTGCAAAATTAAAGAATAAATTGTAGTATTGTCACCTACTTAAAAAGTGTAAAAATCAAAGGAGAAATAGTATGTGGCGCTATTTGAAACGTGTTTTAATCGGGAAACCGTTAAAAACCCTTGATGAAGGGCAAACACACTTAACTAAATTTAAAGCATTAGCCATGCTTTCTTCTGACGCAATATCGTCAGTAGCATATGGACCAGAGCAAATTACAACTGTTCTGGTAACTTTATCCGCAGCAGCAATTTGGTATTCAATTCCGATTGCGGCAGTTGTGTTGGTCCTTTTGTTAGCTATCACGTTATCATACCAGCAAATCATTCATGCCTATCCTAGTGGTGGTGGTGCTTATGTCGTTGCCACGCGGAATTGGGGGAGTAATGGGGGATTATTTGCTGGAGGATCATTACTAGTTGACTATATGTTAACGGTGGCTGTTTCAACGACATCTGGAGTTGAAGCGATTACTTCTGCAGTCCCTGCTTTATATAAATTTTCAATTCCAATCGGGATCGTTATTGTTCTTTTAATTATGTTTATGAATTTACGGGGAATGAGTGAAAGTGCAAACTTCCTCACAATTCCGGTATATTTCTTTGTTATTATGATGATTGCGATGGTAGTGTGGGGTGGCTATAATATTGCCACTGGTCATATTCATTACCAGGCAATTGTTGATTATGGAACACCGGTATCGGGAATGTCATTTGTTATACTTATTCGGGCATTCTCGGCTGGTTCGTCATCCTTAACTGGGGTAGAAGCCGTAAGTAATGCTGTTCCTAACTTTAATAAGCCTAAGGAAAAGAATGCTTCAACTACTCTGGCAATTATGAGTGCTATTTTGGCGTTCTTCTTTATTGCCGTTATCTTCTTTAGCTTTTATCTGGGGGTAGTTCCTAATTCACGGACAACAATTCTCTCCCAAATGGCAGCACAAATCTTTGGGGGGCATGGGTTAGGTTTTTACCTGTTGCAACTTTCAACTGCAATGATTTTAGCAGTCGCTGCTAATACTGGTTTCTCAGCCTTTCCAATTCTTGCTTTTAATATGGCAAAAGATAAATATATGCCGCACGCGTTCATGGATCGCGGTGATCGGTTAGGTTACTCCAACGGAATTATTTCATTGGCGATTGGAGCAATTATTTTGATCTTGATCTTTCATGGTCAGACTAATATGTTAATTCCGCTTTATGCAGTGGGGGTATTTGTTCCATTTACTTTATCGCAATCTGGGATGATTATTCACTGGTTTAGAGAACGGGAAGGTTTTTGGTTAGGGAAAGCCTTTATTAACCTAGTCGGGGCCTTGATTTCATTTATCCTTGTTATTTGTTTGTTCTGGCAACACTTTGCAAATGTTTGGCCATACTTAATTATCATGCCGCTGCTTTTATGGATGTTCCATTCGATTCACCGGCACTATGTAAAAGTAGCTGCTCAATTGCGGGTTGCTGAAAAGACGAAAGTTCAATTACATGATTATGATGGAGCAACGGTGATCGTTTTAGTTGGTAATATAACCCGGGTGACGCGTGGTGCAATTAATTACGCTCGGTCAATTGGTGATTATGTCATTGCCATGCACGTTTCATTTGATGAGAATCCAGGAAAAGAGCATAAAACGGCAAATGAATTTAAAGCTGAATATCCAGATGTCCGTTTTGTTGATATTCACTCTTCGTACCGTTCAATTGCTAAACCAACGTTACGGTTCGTTGATGTAATTGCAAAGCGAGCAGAAGCAAGAAATTATTCGACGACTGTTCTTGTTCCGCAATTTATTCCTAAACATCCATGGCAATTGGCCTTGCATAATCAGACTAGTGTTCGTTTACGGGCGTTATTGAATTCCCGAGAGAACATTATTGTTGCTAGCTATAACTACCACCTTCAAGAATAGTTTAATTAGAGAGAAAGTATTGATTTAATGAATAAAAAGCAACTATTATGGGGACTTTTGTTTGCAATTGGCCTTTTTATGGCAGCAAGTTACACTATTGATAATCGTGGTTTTCATTCTGGGATATACGGTATCATTGGCTGTGCGTTGATCTTAATTGCGTATGCAGGAATGAATTGGGAAAAACTGCAATCAAAAGATCAACATACGAGAAAAATTTTAGTGCTTTTAAGCAGTATTTTAGGAATTATCATTGTCCTTGATATTGCTGAGATAATTTTAGGATAATTAAATAAGGTTTATTAAAGAGATTAGGTTAATACAATCCTAGTCTCTTTTTTTGTATTGATTAATAGGATAAATAACACTATAATTTTGTTAGTTAACTAACGAAAAGGAGAAATAAGAATGTTAATAGGTCGCTTAGTAAAACAAGCTAACAATGCGATGAATCAAGAAATGAATACATTTGCGCAGCGGTATGGATTGACAGGAATGCAAATGTCGATTATTGATTTTTTAACGCATTTCCCGGGAAATAGTTGTGATCAACACCAGATCGAAAATGAATTTGGAATAAAGAGGTCAACAACTACTGTATTGCTTCAACGAATGGCAAAGAAAAATTTAATTGAACGTCATCCGTTACCAGAAGATCGGCGTCAAAAAGTCGTTACTCTTACTGCAGAAGGCAAAAAATTATCTTCAGATGTAAGTGCGTATATTACACAATATGAAGAGAAATTAAAAGCAGATTTTAGTGAACAAGATATTTCAAAAATAAAACAGTTCTTGTCAACGATGATCGAGGAGAAAAAATGAATACGAATACTGAAAAAATTCCAGCAAAGGTTGTAGCGGCAATTGTGGCAACAGGATTGATGTCATTTTGTGGGGTAATTGTAGAAACGGCGATGAATGTGACTTTTCCGATTCTAATGCGTGAATATTCGATTACTACTAATCTGGTCCAATGGATGACTTCCATTTATTTGCTCTTGGTTGCAATCGTTGTTCCCTTATCGGCAATTTTGAAAAGCTCTTACCGAACAAAGACGCTTTTTACAGTTGCAAACTTGCTTTTTATTGGTGGAATAATTATTGATGCACTGGCACCGTCATTTTGGTTGCTTTTAGTTGGTCGTGCAATTCAGGGAATAGGAACTGGGATTGCATTACCATTGATGTTTAATATTATTATGGAACAAGTTCCAACAAGCCGAATTGGCTTCATGATGGGGATTGGAAATCTTATTACTGGAGTTGCCCCAGCGATTGGTCCTACTTTCGGTGGACTCGTTGCCAGCAAGCTTAATTGGCGGTGGGTATTTTATTCATTAATTCCGCTTTTAATTATTTCGTTTGTGCTTGGTGAAGGGGGAATTACCCAAAAATCACCGATTAAAAAGCAACAAATTGATATTTTTAGCATGTTAATGATTGTATTCATGTTCTGTGGTTTTGTAACAGGATTTAGTAACCTGGGAAGCCAAGCATTCATGACCTTTTCAGTTGGTGGTGCATTGTTAATTGGGGGCTTAGGAATAGGACTTTTTGCTTGGCGTTCATTAACCCTAAAAGAACCAATTTTACAATTACGATTATTTAGAAATAAAAAATTTTCTGGGTATGTTCTTGGCTTCCTTTTTAACTCAACTTATTTCTTTGGGGTTTGCGTTCCTTTTACCAAACTATATTCAATTAGTAAATGATAATAGTGCAATGACAGCTGGCTTGATTGTCCTCCCGGCTGGTTTTGTTGGCGCGATATTTGCCCCATTGGGAGGACGAATTTTAGATAAGTTTGGCGCGCGTAAGCCTATTTTGACTGGTACTTCATTATGTCTAATTGCGCTTATTGCTTTTACAATTTCTGGACGGCATTTAACGAATACATTTATTGCGCTTGTTTACATTCTCTATATGAGTGGAATGGGAATGTGCATGGGATGCGTAATGACAAGTGCACTAACCGTCATTGGCAAAGAAAAGCAGTCGCAAGGAAATGCAATTCTTAATACCCTTCAGCAATTTGCCGGAGCAATTGGGACCTCATTAGTAGCGATGATTGTTGCAGCCAGTCAGAGTCATCTCCACACGGTGAGAAATGTCTCTACAGCGATTGGAACTCAAGAAGCCTTTGGAATGTTAACAATTTTTTGTATTGTAATTTGGATAAGTTACTATCGGAGTGTGAAAAGATAGGATATTAAAAAATTCAGGTTAGAAATCGTTTTTAACCTGAATTTTTTTAATATGGAATTTCGTTAAAGCGATGATCACCCTCAGTTATTTGAAGCTGGTCGTTAAAACGATTAATGAGCTTCTCTTTGACGTTTTTTAAGTCCGTTTCATTTACATAAATACTTGTTTCAACGTTAACCCCAAACTCTTCACCGGCTACCTCAAGATTGTTTTCCTTGAGATAATAAAGAAGGGAATCGTGAAGAGCATAGGTAACAGTGATTTTTAGAATCGCTTGCTTGATCCGTTGGACGAGACCAGCTTGGTGAATTGCTTCAGTAGTTGTATTGCTATATGCCCGGATGAGACCACCTGCGCCTAGTTTAATCCCGCCAAAATAACGGGTGACTACTGCTACGACATTATGGATCTTTGCGAGTTTAAGTGATTCAAGGATCGGGATTCCCGCTGTTCCACTCGGCTCGCCATTATCACTTTCCCGCTGTATTTGGTCGTTGTCACCAATCATATATGCAAAGCAATTATGGGTAGCTTTTTTGTTAGCTGTTTGAACGCTGGCGATGAACTGTTGAGCTTCTTCTTCTGAGGAGACACGGGATAAAGAGCAAATAAATTGTGATTTTTTAATTGTTTGCTCATAAGCGGTGTCTTTAGCGATTGTTAAATATGGTTCTGTCATTTTTAAACTTCCTTCGTGCGATTTTGAGTAATTTACGTATATATAAAGTAGGAGGTGAATAATGGATCTAGACAATTATTATGGGAGACGAGTCTTGGTTTCGCGTCATGAGGGGATACAATCGGGAATTCAAGAACTGCCAACAATCAGAATTGATGCTGCTAATATTAGGTGCTATCGCTGCAATCATGTCACAGCAAAATCGCTGGGTGCTTTGCCACGAGGCGAGTTCTATTGTCCGCATTGCATTAATCTTGGGCGCGTTTCAACGTTAAATAAATTTTATCATGTTCCAGAGCCAAATCAATTTACGGTTATCGAACCGGTATTAACCTGGAAAGGAAAATTATCGCCTCTTCAGCAACAAGCTTCAGAAAAAATTTCCCAAGGAATGGCTGATCATATTCAGCAATTATTATGGGCAGTTACGGGTGCTGGCAAGACTGAAATGATGTTTGCGGGTATCGCGGCAGCAATAAAACGTGGTGAAAGAATTGGAATAGCTTCTCCACGAGTAGATGTTTGTTTAGAATTATTTCCTCGTTTAAAAGCTGCTTTTGCTAATTGTGATATTGCTCTTTTGCATGGTCGACAAGAATTACCTTATCATTATGCCCAATTGACTATTTGTACCACCCATCAATTGCTTCGGTTCTATCATGCTTTTGATAATTTAATTATTGATGAAGTAGATGCCTTTCCGTATGCTGCTAATGCTTCGTTATTATATGCAACAAAGCAAGCGATAAAAGAGAACGGAGGGTGTCTTTACTTAACTGCAACCCCTGGAGATGCTTTGCTCCGAGAAATTAAAAGTAAACGATTAGTTGTTAATTATTTACCCCTTCGTTATCATGGGCATTTACTTCCACAAATAAAAGTTAGACTAGCTTTTGAATGGCGGCGACGTTTAGAGCGCCAGCAATTACCCCCGCAAGTTATTCAACAGTTGCAAGAAACACTAAGGGAAGGTCATCGCTTTTTGCTATTTATTCCTCATATTGCAGATTTAGCATTAGTTGAAGCTGCATTACGGCATTCTTTTAGAACTTTCCGTTTTGCTACTGTTCATGCAAGTGATCCAGAGCGATTAGAAAAAGTACAAAAAATGCGCGATGGGGATTACGCTTTTTTAGTCACGACTTCTATTCTTGAACGGGGAGTTACTTTTCCAGAAATTGATGTCTATGTTTTAGGTGCTGATGATCCAGTTTTTTCTTCATCGGCATTAGTGCAAATTGCGGGTCGGGCTGGACGCGCGCAAAGTCGACCAACTGGGCGGGTTATTTTTTGGATCAATTGTAATTGTCGCCAAGTTAATCAAGCTGTTTCTCAGGTGAAGTACTTGAATCGGAAAGGTCAACGGTTGATAGATGGAATGTCTGTTGTGCAATAAAAGGATATCTTTCCAGCTAACTTTGAAAGATATTTTTAGCTTTCGCGAAATTATCACGCCAGTAGTTTGTACAAAATGTAAAGAAAGTTTTGTACGCTGGAATGATTGCGGATGTGCAGGATGCGGTAAGGAAAGCATTAATAAAAATAGTTTCTTATGTTCAGATTGTCAGACTTGGAGAAAAATTTACGGCTGGAACTTGCATCATCGAGGATTATATCGATATAACGAAGCAATGAAAGAATATATGCAGCGTTACAAATTTAATGGCGATTATCGTTTGCGAGAGGTATTTCAGTGTGAACTTAGTAAAGTGGTTAATGAACAGAAAGCAGATTTAATTGTCCCGATTCCAGTAACGTCGATAACGATGCAAACGCGTGGCTTTAATCAAGTTATTGGTCTATTACGAGAAGTGTCTTACCAATCAATTTTACGAACTAGGGCAAGTTCAAAAGTAGCGCAATCAAGTAAGACAAAAGAAGAACGACTTACAACTAAGCAACCATTTATCCTTAAATCTCCAGAAAAAGTAATCAATAAACGGATCCTTTTAGTTGATGATGTCTATACTACAGGTAGGACGTTATACCATGCAGCGGTACTTTTTAAACAAGCTGGCTGTAAAGAGATTGGTAGCGTTTCACTAGCACGTTAAATTCTTCTTAAGATGCATTAATAAAGTTTGTTAATTAATACAAACTAATCTATAATAAAAATAGGATATGAGAAGAGTGGTCCTTCTGATATCAGATCAAGCAATTGCTTGGCTGAAAGGAGAGAAGTACAATGTTAAAGTTCAATATTCGTGGTGAAAATGTCGAAGTTACTGAGTCAATTCGTGATTACGTTGTAAAGCGAATCAGTAAGCTTCAAAAGTTCTTTGAGGATAGTGTTGAAGCTACCGCCCACGTGAACTTAAAAGTTTATCCAAACCGGACGTATAAGGTTGAAGTAACAATTCCACTTCCATACCTAACGTTGCGGGCAGAAGAGACTTCTAATGATATGTATGGAAGCATTGACTTAGTTACAGATAAGCTTGAACGGCAAATCCGGAAGTACAAGACGAAGGTTAACCGTAAGTCACGTGAAAAAGGCTTAAAGAACCTTGAATTCATCCCCTCTGATAATGATAGAGCAGATGGACAAGATGATGAATTAAAGATTGTACGGACGAAGCAAGTTTCATTAAAGCCAATGGATCCTGAAGAAGCTGTCCTTCAAATGGATATGCTTGGACATGATTTCTTTATCTTCCAAGATGCTGAAACTAATGGTACAAGCATTGTTTACCGTCGTAATGATGGTCGTTATGGCTTGATTGAAGCTGAATAATCAATGCCGATATGAGGAGCGCGGATGAGAAATCATTGGCGCTTTTTGTATCTTATAGCCACCTTGTAATATCCATACTAATAATTTTTATTTATGCCATGAACGTGGTAAAATATTATGGTTAGAGTAAAAAATATAATTGGCTTGAGTGGTACTTTTTTATTGATTTTGGACTTAAGCCAGAAAGTAGGAAGGACGCTTTTATGGCCAATATTCTAAAAAAATGGATTGAAAGCGATCGTCGTGAATTACGGCGAATTAACAAAATAGCAAATAAAGTCGAGAGCTATGCTAAACAAATGTCTGAACTAACTGATGAACAGCTTCAGGCAAAAACTGATGAATTTCGGGAACGTTATAAAAAAGGTGAATCTTTGGATCATATGTTGCCAGAAGCATTCGCAGTTTCTCGTGAAGGTGCTAAGCGGGTCTTAGGACTATATCCATTCCATGTCCAGATCATGGGGGGGATTGTTCTCCACGAAGGTAATATTGCAGAAATGCGGACTGGTGAAGGTAAGACATTAACTGCTACAATGCCGGTTTATCTTAATGCGATTTCCGGAAAAGGTGTTCATGTTATTACTGTTAATGAATACTTGTCAAAACGTGATGCTACCGAAATGGGACAGCTTTATAATTGGCTTGGATGTTCCGTTGGTATTAATAACTCAGAAATGAGTCCTGATCAAAAACGAGAAGCATACAAAGCTGATATCATGTATTCTACTAATAGTGAAATTGGATTTGATTACCTTCGTGACAACATGGCTGTTTACAAAGAAGACCAAGTCCAACGTGGTTTAAACTATGCTTTAGTTGATGAAGTGGATTCAATTTTAATTGATGAAGCGCGGACGCCATTAATCATTTCAGGCCCAGGAACGGGAACTTCTAAGTTGTACAAACAGACTGATCGGTTTGTTAAGCAGTTAAAGAAAGATGTTGATTACAAGATTGATCTTGAATCAAAGACAGTTTCATTAACTGATGAGGGAATTAAAAAAGCTGAAAAATACTTCAACTTAAAGAATCTATATGATCCAGAAAATACCGCATTAACACACCACTTGGATCAGGCGTTGCGTGCTAACTATATCATGCTTTTAGATAAGGATTATGTGGTTCAAGATGGTGAAGTATTGATTGTTGATTCCTTTACTGGACGTGTGATGGAAGGTCGACGTTTTTCTGATGGTCTTCACCAAGCTATTGAAGCCAAAGAAGGCGTAGAAATTCAGGAAGAAAACAAGACAATGGCTAACATTACATACCAGAACTTATTCCGGATGTATAACAAATTGGCGGGGATGACTGGTACTGCTAAAACTGAACAAGAAGAATTCCGTGAAATTTACAACATGGAAACAATTACTATCCCAACTAACCGTCCAGTTCAGCGAAAAGATGAACCTGACTTGCTTTACCCAACATTACAAAGTAAGTTTGCAGCTGTTGTCGACCGGATTAAGAAACTTCATGCTAAAGGGCAACCAATCTTGGTTGGGACAGTCGCTGTTGAAACTTCTGAATATTTATCTCAACTTCTTGATAAAGAGAACATTCCGCATGTTGTCTTAAACGCTAAGAATCACGCTAAGGAAGCGGAAATTGTTAAAAATGCCGGTCAAAAGGGTGCAGTAACTATCGCTACCAACATGGCGGGACGGGGAACGGATATTAAATTAGGCCCTGGAGTCCGTGAAATTGGTGGACTTGCAGTTATTGGTACTGAACGACATGAATCGCGGCGGATTGATAATCAGCTTCGTGGACGTTCTGGACGACAAGGTGATCCTGGCCTATCACAATTCTACCTATCACTTGAAGATGATTTGATGAAGCGATTTGGTGGGGACCGGATCAAGGCCTTCTTGGAACGGATGAAAGTTAATGATGAAGATGCCGTCATTAAAAGTCGTTTCTTAACTCACCAGGTTGAATCAGCTCAAAAGCGGGTCGAAGGTAACAACTACGATTCACGAAAGAACGTTCTTCAATATGATGATGTTATGCGTGAACAACGTGAAATTATCTATAAAGAACGGCAACAAATTATCACTGAAGATAAGTCGCTGAAGTGGGTTCTTATGCCAATGTTTAGACGGACAATCCAGCGTGAAGTTGATCAACATACCCTTGGTGACAAGAAAGATTGGGATTTACAAGGAATTGTTGACTTTGCAGAAGAAGTCTTAATCAAACCTGATACCATCACAGTTAAGGATCTGGAAGGTAAATCACCTCAAGAAATGGTAGATTACTTGATGACATTTGCCCAGGGAGTTTATAAGGAAAAGCAAAAGCAACTTTATGATCCAGCACAAATGCTTGAATTTGAAAAGGTTGTTATTTTGCGAGTAGTTGACTCACACTGGACAGATCATATTGATATCATGGATCAATTCCGGCAGTCAGTTGGATTACGTGGATATGGACAATTAAATCCATTGGTTGAATACCAAACTGCTGGTTATCATATGTTTGAACAAATGATTGCTGATATTGAGTATGAAACTACTCGACTCTTCATGAAGTCAGAAATTCGGCAAAACGTAACACGTTAATTGTTAATTACTACTAGGTACGGCAGTAAGGTAACCCATGGCGGTACCGCTGCCGTATTGTTGTATAACGGAGGTTTGAGTGTGGAATTAAATGAAGCAAAAAAACAAGTAGAATCAATGCAAAAAGAAGTTACGCACTTCGGGAGGTCTCTTTGACTTAGATGCATTAGATGAGCGCATTGCAGAAATTGAACAAGAAATGGCTCAACCCGACTTTTGGAATGATAATGAGCAGGCACAGAAGGTTATTGCGGAAAATAATATTTTAAAAGAAAAACGGGATACCTTTGTGAATTTGCGTGATCAGATTAGCGATCTTGAAACTTCGCTTGAATTGCTCGCGGTCGAACCGGACGATGATTTACAAAAAGATTTCGCGGCATCATTTACAAAAACACAAAAGGCTTTAGAACAGTATCGATTGACGCAACTTCTTGATGGGGAGTATGACGCTAAAAATGCTATCTTAGAAATTCATCCGGGAGCAGGTGGTACTGAAGCCCAAGATTGGGGTGAAATGCTTCTGCGGATGTATATTCGCTGGGGTGAACAGCACGGCTTTTCTGTTGAAACAGCGAGTTATGAGGCCGGTGATGAAGCGGGCATCAAGAGTGTTACGCTGTTAATTAAGGGACATAATGCGTTTGGTTATCTTCGTAGTGAAAAAGGGGTTCATCGGCTTGTCCGAATTTCCCCATTTGATGCGGCCGGTCGGCGTCATACATCATTTGCTTCGGTTGACGTAATGCCAGAGTTGGATGATAGTGTTGAGGTTGATATTGATCCATCAGATTTACGAGTTGATACTTTCCGGTCTAGTGGTGCTGGTGGTCAGCATATTAATAAAACGGAATCTGCTGTTCGGATTACACATATTCCTACTGGGATTGTGACATCTTCTCAGGCTGAACGATCCCAACTCCAAAACCGAGTGACTGCAATGAATATGTTAAAATCAAAGTTATATGAACTAGAAGAAGAAAAGAAGGCTAAAAAGCGGGCGGAAATTGAAGGCGAACAACTTGATATCGGTTGGGGTTCTCAAATTCGTTCATATGTTTTTCACCCGTACACTCTAGTCAAGGATAATCGAACAGGTTATGAAACCCATAATGGACAAGCTGTAATGGACGGGGAACTCGATCCATTTATTGATGCTTTTTTACAGTGGAAACTTAGTCAAAAGAATCCTCAATAAATTCTTTAGTTTGGAAGGAAGTGAGTAAAGTGCGCGAAAGTCAACATAAAAGATTAACTCGCTCTGGATCAGATCGAATGATAGCTGGTGTATTTGGCGGAATTGGCCAGTACTTTAAGATTCAGCCAAATATTTTACGTATTTTATATGTCTTACTGACTATTTTTACCGGTTTTGTTCCGGGCATTATTATTTATATTATTTTGATAATAATAATGCCTGCTGATCCGCAAAAGCCTGATTTACTAGGATTTTTAAAGTCTTTCAGTGAATCACAAAAAACATCTCAACAACCCCACCAACGTTCTCGGCGGACTTTAACGAATGTTGAGGAAAAAGACATAAAAAGAAATGGAAGATCATGATGGAATTTTGGAAAAGAGTATTGATTGATACAATCCTTTTTATTGCCCTTGCTGGTTTATTTGCCGGAACAGGGATGTTTTATATTACAAGTGCTTGGATTGCGCCATTGGCAAGCTTTGTTTTAGCAATTTTAAATGTTGCTATTAAGCCAATTTTAGTAATTTTATCGTTGCCGATTAATATTTTGACCCTGGGACTTTTTAGTGTTGTAATTAATGGAATAATGTTACAACTGACATCGATGCTTGTCGGGTCGGCAAACTTTCATTTTTCGTCATTTGGCTCTGCGATGTTGATTGCGATTATCATGGCAATTTTCAATGCGGTTATTACAAGTCACGAGGATAGATTGTAAAGGAGTGGAGAAAATGCCAAACAATGTAACGGTGCAAGAATTAGTTGATAAGGTCCGGTTAAAAGTCTTGCAAGGGGAAGATTATCTCCAACGTAAGATAACAACTAGTGACATTTCACGGCCAGCACTTGAATTTGCAGGATATTTCAAGCATTACCCCGCAGCACGGATTCAGCTATTAGGAATCACTGAAACCTCATTTGCTAAAGATTTAACTCATGAGCAACGTGAGGAGTACATGACAAAAATGTGTATGCCACAAACACCATGTTTTGTTATCTCAACTAATTTGCCGATTCCTAAGGAGTTAAAGAAAGCGGCTGAGGATGCGAAAATTCCAATCTTAGGAACGCATTTAACCTCTTCGCAAATATTAAGTAACATGACTTCTTACTTGCTTGAACGTTTGGCACCACGAAAATCTCTCCATGGTGTATTAGTTGATATAAGTGGGGTTGGAGTGCTTATCACTGGTGATTCAGGAGTAGGTAAGAGTGAAACCGCTTTGGAACTTGTTCGTCGTGGACACCGACTGATTGCTGATGATCGGGTAGAAGTTTACGCTCGCGACGAACAGACCTTGGTAGGGACTGCTCCCCAAATCTTAAAACACTTAATGGAAATTCGTGGGATTGGGATTATTGATGTCTCTACGCTTTATGGAACAGGGGCAATTATGCCTTCTGATCAAATCAGTTTAATTGTACATCTTGAAACGTGGACTCCAGATGTACAATTTGATCGTCTTGGTGATCGTGGAGATACTCAAACAATTCAAGGTGTCATTGTGCCTAAAGTCTCTGTCCCGGTTAAAACTGGTCGTAATTTAGCAATTATTATTGAATCAGCTGCAATGAATTATCGGGCCGAAACAATGGGCTATGATGCTACCGAAACATTTGATCGAAACCTTAATCAGTTGATTAAGCAGAATTCAGAACGTGATAGTAAAAATAACAAGGGGTCGGCAAACTAGATGATTAATCCAGGAATAAAAGCCGCCTTAAACCCAATCGCTTTCCAAGGTGGTCCGTTTACTATCCACTGGTATGGCGTAATTATTGCTAGTGGAGTAGTTTTAGCTCTTTTATTAGCCGTTCGCGAAGGAAAGCGAGAGGGAATTTCTGAAGATGATTTTTATGATTATCTTTTATGGGCGCTCCCAATTGCGATAATTTCCGCACGAATTTACTATGTAGTATTTCAGTGGAGCTACTATTCCCAGCATCCAAGTGAGATTATTGCTATCTGGGATGGTGGAATTGCGATATATGGGGCGATTTTAGGAGGCTTTATTGTTTTACTTGTCTTTTGCCATTACCGTCATTTATCTAGTTGGCTGATGATGGACATCATTGCCCCAACCCTTATTATGGCTCAAGGAATTGGCCGATGGGGTAACTTTATGAATCAAGAGGCGTTTGGTGATATTACGACACGGGCGCATTTAATGGCTCAGCATATTCCAAATTGGATAATAAACCAAATGTATATTGGTGGCCACTATCGAGTTCCAACGTTCCTATATGAGTCATTGTGGGATTTAACTGGCTTTGCATTATTAATCTTACTTCGCCATCGTAAACATTTATTTCGTCGTGGTGAAATTTTCTTAACCTATGTAATGTGGTATGCGTTTGGACGTTTCTTTATTGAAGGTATGCGGACCGATAGTTTAATGCTCGGAAATATTCGCATTTCACAGTTACTTTCTGTAGTGTTTTTTGTTAGTGCATTAGTAATACTAATAATTCGACGTCATAAAAATATTCCGTGGTATTATAACGGAATAAACAAAAACTAATTGAATTGGATAAGGAGAAAGAATTATGGCAGAAAAAATTGCTGTTTTAGGTGCTGGTTCGTGGGGCAGTGTTTTAGCAAACATGCTTACAGAAAATGGCCACGATGTTACATTATGGTCTCGTAATGAGGAACAAGTTAAGCAATTAAATACTGAACATACAAATCCTCGCTACATGAAAGATTTTGTTTATTCTCCTAACTTAACAGCAACAACAGATATGAAAAAAGCGGTTAAGGGTGCCAGCGTGATACTGATTGTAATTCCAACAAAGGGTCTACGTGAGGTTGCTAAGAAATTAAATACAATTTTGGCTGAATTACACCAAAAACCGTTAATTATTCACGCAACGAAAGGCCTAGAACAAAATACTTATAAGCGGCCATCAGAAATGCTTAGCGAAGATATTTCTCCTGAAAACCGTCAGGCAATTGTTGTTTTATCCGGTCCGAGTCATGCTGAAGATGTGGCAATTAAAGATATGACAGCTGTAACTGCGGCTTGTGAGGACCTAGCTAGTGCTAAAAAGGCGCAGAAGTTATTTAGTAATTCTTATTTCCGTGTTTATACTAACGACGATGTGATTGGTGCAGAATTTGGAGCAGCCTTAAAGAATATTATTGCAATTGGTGCGGGAGCTATCCAAGGCCTTGGGTACCATGATAATGCACGGGCAGCCTTGATTACTCGTGGACTTGCAGAAATTCGTCGGTTGGGGGTTGCTTTTGGTGCTAACCCAATGACTTTTATTGGTCTTTCTGGTGTTGGTGACCTTGTTGTTACTGCTACCAGTAAAAATTCTCGAAATTGGCGTGCTGGATATCAATTGGGGCAAGGAAAAAAACTTCAAGATGTAATTGATAATATGGGAATGGTTATCGAGGGGGTCTATACTACCAAGGCCGCTTATGAATTAAGCCGTAAACGGCAAGTACAGATGCCAATTACCGAAGCTCTTTACCGTGTTTTGTATGAAGGTGAAGATATCAAAACTGCAATTTCTCAGTTAATGGACCGAGATCTTACTTCAGAAAACGAATAAATATGGTAAAATGCTAGAGGATGGATATTGAGAGAAATTGAAACATGGAAAGGGT
Organism: Limosilactobacillus secundus; assembly: GCF_020784695.1. Lineage (NCBI taxonomy): Bacteria > Bacillati > Bacillota > Bacilli > Lactobacillales > Lactobacillaceae > Limosilactobacillus > Limosilactobacillus secundus. The sequence goes on along the minus strand of NZ_JAJGUA010000032.1, from coordinate 28,669 downwards.
TTATAAGTATGAAACGTGTTAGAAAAGCCATTATCCCTGCTGCTGGTTTAGGAACTCGTTTTCTTCCTGCAACAAAGGCATTGGCAAAGGAAATGTTACCAATTGTTGATAAGCCAACAATTCAATTTATTGTTGAAGAAGCGCGTAAATCAGGAATTGAAGATATTGTTGTTGTTGATGGAAAGAATAAGCGGTCTATTGAAGATCATTTTGACTCTAATCCAGAGTTGGAAGATAATCTCCGTTCAAAGCACAAGGACGAGATGTTAAAGATGGTTGAAGAAACAACTGATGTTAATATTTACTTCATTCGTCAATCACATCCTCGTGGTTTAGGGGACGCTGTTTTAACTGCTCGTGATTTTATCGGGGATGAACCGTTTGTTGTTATGCTTGGGGATGACCTTAATAACATTAACAACAAGAATGAAGCTTTAACGAAGCAATTAATTGAAAGTTATAACCAAACTGGCGCATCTACTCTTGCAGTTATGCGGGTTCCACATGAAGATACTGCAAAGTATGGTGTAATTAACCCTAGCAAGGAGGTTACGCCCGGCCTCTATAACGTAACTAGTTTCGTTGAAAAGCCAGCTCCTAAAGACGCACCAAGTGATTTAGCAATCATTGGTCGGTATGTCTTTACTCCAGAAATCTTTGATGTATTAGCAAAGACTAAGCCAGGTAAGGGCGGAGAAATTCAATTAACTGATGCAATTGATACTTTGAACCAAACTCAACGGGTATTCGCTCGTGAATACAAGGGTGACCGTTACGATGTTGGTAATAAGTTTGGTTGGGTTAAGACAAACATTGAATATGGCTTGGAACACCCACAAGTTAAAGAAGAATTGCGTGAATATATTAAGGAATTAGGCGCAAAGCTTACTGCTGAAGATAAGCAAAATAATTCTAAGAAGTAAGACTAGTATTAGCCTTTTAACAAAAATAAACCTTCAAGATTCGTTAGGGACCTTGAAGGTTTATTTTTTACATATCTTCAACAACTACATATTCCATATCAAGGGGACCATGAACACCAACGATTAGCACCATTTCAATATCCCCAGAATTGGATGGACCGGTAATAAAGTTAATATTTGATGTTTGTAAACTACCATCCTGAATTGCTTTTTGGTAATAATCCATTGCTTGACGTGAACGTGGTAGAATTTTACTTTTTGGCACAATAGCTAGGTAGTGGGTTGGAAGAAAATGGAACATTCGTCCCTGTTGTGGGTAGGTTGCAACTGTTACAGTTCCTGACTCAGCTAATAGAAAGTCCGCGAAACCAATTGCCCCATCACTGTTATTTGCATTTACAATATTTTGCCGCCCAAATTCAGGCTCCCAATAGTAAAGGGGATCTACTCGTAAATTATCCTGCCATTTTCCCAATGAATAATCTTGCCATTTCTCTTCATCAAAGGAGGGAAGCATTAAACTTTTAATCCCTTTTTCTTGGATAAAATCATTGAGGGTGTGACCAAGATCACCTGATTTAACAACATGGAAATCAACATGAACTTCTTCGCTATTTTTGCGCGCAAGTTCAAGAAGTTCATCTTGACTTTTTCCAGCAAGGGTAGTTTCTGGAAGATCATTAACAGGGACAAATGGGTCCTCAGCAAGCGTATGACGAGGGCGATTGGCAGCCTTTGCAATTCGATTTAAGAAATCTTCTTGATTCTTAGTAGTATTTGCTTCTTGTAAGTAATCAGTCATTTCCCTCTTCCTCCTCTTCTTCATAATGGTGGTACCAATGACGGAAATTTTGATGATACTTCGGCGGAACAGCGAGATCACGAACGTCTACCCAGCCATGAGCTAGTTTAGGAGCAATTGCGGGAAGGTGATTAATTTTACCATCTGGATAAAGGTTCTTAATGTCTTCAGGAGTTGTCTTCTTGCCAAATGGCTCAAGAGCAATATGAGCAAATCGCATCGCGTCATTAAAAAGCGTAGGGGAACTGGTCCCTTTACCAACTGCCTTTAGAAGGGCATTCGAAGGACTGTGATCTAAATGAAGCTCATCCATTTCTACATAACGGTGATGCCGAATTAACTCATGAAGGGGAATTTTAACAGGACAAGTTTCTGTACAAGCAGCACATAGACTACATGCATATGGCAATTCCTTGAATTCTTGATAACCACCTAAAATTGGGGAAAGAACTTCGCCCATTGGTCCTGGATAAATCGATCCATAGCCCTTTCCACCGACTTGCCGGTAAACGGGGCAAACATTTAAGCAAGAACCACAACGGATACATTGGAGCATTGGTTCAAAATCAGAATTCAGCATCTTAGAACGACCATTATCAACAATGACAACATAGAAGTCGTCTGGTCCATCAGCTTCATCGGCTTCCTTACCTTTTGAAAAAGTACAATAACTAGTCAATTTTTGTCCCACCGCGCTTCGGCATAAAACATTGTCGAGGACTTCAGCTTCTTTCAAGCTTGGCACAATACGCTCCATCCCCATAACTACAACTTGGGTTTGGGGAATTGCCATACTTATATCAGCGTTTCCTTCGTTTGTGACCAGATTAATCATCCCGTTGTCAGCAATCGCAAAGTTACAGCCAGTAATGCCAAAATCAGCTTGCATAAAGTAATTACGAAGATAGTGACGGACAAATCTTGCCATGTGTTCAGGATCATTATCACCATCGTAACCGAGTTTTTCAAAAACTTTTTGAATTTGGTTGCGGTTTTTATGCAATGTGGGGAAAACAATATGAGTCGGTTCATCCCAGTTATCTTCCTGTAAAATAAATTCGGCTAAATCAGTTTCCATTAATGAAAGGCCAGGGATAGTCAATAGTTCTTTATCAAGGCCAATTTCTGTAGTGACCATTGATTTTGATTTAACAACATGATGAGCTTGTTGTTTGATTGCTAATTGTTTAATAAAGGTACTTGCTTCGTTACCATCCTTAGCAAAGAAAACATGACCGCCATTTTTTTGAACGTTATCACTGAATTCCTCCAAGTAGTCCGGAAGGTGCTTAATAACATGTTGGCGAATTTCTGCGGAGAGATCGCGCCAGCCTTCCCAATGGCCTAATTGGCGGCGAGCCTCCGTTCGTTTTTGGAATTGAGCGTCTTGTGCTTTAGCAACAGATGCCCGCATAAATTTGTCAGCTTCTGCGTCTTTGATTCGTTCTGTAAAAGGTTTATCGCTTGTGGCTATTCCCATCTAAAACACCCCGTTTCCGTTTGCTGGTACCATTACGTGATCCGTATCTTTGATATAAGTGATCCGGCTAGTATCAACGTTATGATTAAGGACTTCAGCAATGTGCATAATCGTAATATGAGATCCATCACGGCGCCGGTTAATTCGTCCACCAATATTCATTAAACATGTTTGCTCACAAGCAATAAGAACGTGTGCTTTCGTCTTTAAAACATTATTTGCTTTATCATCAACCATCGCTTCAGAGAGAAGGGGTTCTTTAGCAGAGAATGTTCCACCAAAGCCACAACATAACTGAATATTATGAAGGGGGATGAGTGTAAGACCCTTGACGTGTTCAAGAAGAACGATTGGTGCCGTGCGTTCACCAAGAAGACGAGTCATGTGGCAAGAACGGTGAAAGGTTGCCGTATCATCTAGTTCTGCACCGCAATCAAGAATACCGAGAACCCGGTAAATAAATTGCGTTAGTTCAAAAGATTTATCATAAAGAATTTGCGCTTTCTTCGAATACTCCGGATCATCTTTGAAAATGTTCTTGTATTCATGAAGCATGGCAACACATGATCCAGAAGGCCCAACAATATAATCGGCATCAATACTTAAAAGGGCATCGAGCTGATTTTTAAATGTAGCGATTGTTTCGCGATCATAACCGCTATTATAGGTCGGCTGTCCGCAACAGATTTGTTTATCAGGGAAAAATGTTTCGCAGCCAAAACGTTGGAGAAGTTCAACCGTTGCTTTTCCGACATCTGGATAAAGCAGATCAACGATACAAGTAGAAAAAATACAGACTTTCATACATGCGTGCATTAGTTGGATGCACTTCGCCTCCTTAAAAATCGAAAAAATAATTGCTTATCATAATAAGTATAACTCAAATGTGATAATATTAGGATTGAAAACGATTTGATTATTTAAAATAAATATATAAAATTATAATATTGGTTATAGTTCGATAAGAATATCACTGTTAAAAAGTAAGCAATATGATAGACAAAAAGATCTAAAGTCTGTATGATATGGATAGTAAAAATTGTTCGAGGAGGAAGAGAGAAATGGCTGAAAATAAGCAATATGATGTTGTAATCATCGGTGCCGGTCCGGGTGGAATGACCGGAGCAATGTATGCATCACGTGCAAACCTATCTGTCTTGATGCTTGATCGTGGAATTTATGGCGGAAACTTGAATAATACTGCAGAAATTGAAAATTACACAGGGTTCAAGAGTGTTAAAGGCCCTGAACTTGCCCAACAAATGTATGAAGGTGCTACTCAATTTGGCGCAGAATATGCTTATGGAACAGTAACTAAAGTAGAACTTGATGGTGACTTAAAGAAGATTACTACTGACATGGATGAAACATATACTGCAAAGGCGGTTGTTATTGCGACTGGGTCTGATCAGCGTCATCTCAATGTTCCGGGAGAAGAAGAATTTGGTGGCCGTGGTGTTTCATACTGTGCAGTTTGTGATGGAGCTTTCTTTAAAGGAAAGCATTTAATCGTTGTTGGCGGTGGTGATGCGGCTGTTGAAGAGGGAGTTTATTTAACGCAATTAGCTTCCAAAGTAACAGTGCTTGTTCGTCGTGATGAACTCCGGGCTGAACCGATTATTCAAGCAGAAGCGATGAATAATGATAAAATTGAGTTTATTTACAACACTAGTGTGACTGAAATTGTTGGGGATGATATTAAAGTAACAGGTGTTAAAACTCATAATAATAAGACTGGTGAAGATGGTGAAATGGCTGCGGATGGTGTCTTTATTTATGTTGGTAATTTCCCAATGACAGCCGCTTTTAAGAATTTAGACATCCTAGATGATCAAGGTTGGGTAAAGACTGATGAGCGAATGCGGACAGCAGTACCAGGTATTTTTGCCATTGGGGACGTTCGTGAAACACCATTACGACAGGTTGCAACCGCCGTTGGTGATGGCGCAATTGCTGGACAGCAAGTTTACCAATATATTAAATCGATGGAGTAACAAAAAAAGGTGTTAGAGAAAAAGCTCTAGCATCTTTTTTATTTAGTGGTACGGAAAGGATAGTAAAATTAAAAAATTCGTGGATATGAAAGGAAAGACGTTGGAAATTCAAGAAAGTTCAACTTGTCATTACGCTACCCACATCGCTAATAGCAATAATTATAAATTGATTCCAGCAACGAAATATCCTATAGACTGGGTTGCGATTGGAATGAAGAAGGAAGATCGGACGATTATTAATAAAATTAACTACGCTCTTGGGACTCTTCAAAAAGATGATACCTTACGACGGGGTAATAAAAAATGATTAGAAATTGGTAGCGATTATCTGGGCCCGGTTGCCGAATTTCAAAAATCCAACAATAATCGTTAATGATTTGCTAAAATTTAATATAACAAGGACTAAGGAGTTTTTTTTATGGGTGCAATCAAATGTAATGATACATTAGCGGTGTCAATTCATCGGGTTCGTCATTCAGATTTGAACGAACACGGGACAGTATATGGAGGACGAATCTTGGAATTGATTGATGGGCAAGCCTCGGTAGCAGCAATGCGAGTAGCTCGGACAACAGTTGCAACGGTATCGATGGATGAGATCCAATTTCTGCGACCATTTGACCTTCAAGATTCAATGTGTATGGAAGCATACGTTACCGGCTTTGGGAAGCGATCAATTGAAGTATTTACAAAAGTAATTGGCGAGCACTTGATGACCGGCGAACGTTTTCTCGGCTTTTATTGTTTTATGACTTTTGTAATTCTTGACCCTGAAAAACAAACGGTATTTAATAAATTAATTCCAGAAACTGAAGAGCAAAAGACATTAATGGCAACATATTCTCAACGTGTTAAGCAACGTCAAATCCAGCGGCAAAAACAGCAAGAATTTTTGCCTCATATTTCACTTTCCAAGCCGTGGTAAAACTTTAGTAAATTTTTAAGTAAAAAGCGACAGATAACATTTTATGCGGTATACTAAAAAGCAGAGTATGACATAAAGGAGACATTATTGTGAGCTGGAAAGATACTTATAAGGTTTGGCAAGAACGAACAGATTTTGAACCAGACTTAAAGCAAGAATTAGCTGCAATGAGCGACGATAAAGAAATTGAAGATGCCTTTTACGGTCCACTATCATTCGGGACTGCAGGAATGCGGGGACTGATGGGACCAGGAATTAACCGGATGAATGTTTACACTGTCCGTCAAGCAACTGAAGGCTTGGCAACTTTAATGGATTCATTGGGTGACGATATTAAAAAGCGGGGAGTCGCTATTGGTTACGATTCTCGTCACAACTCCCGTAAATTTGCTCATGACGCTGCTCGTGTATTAGGTGCTCATGGGATTAAGGTTTATATCTATGATAATTTACGTCCAACGCCTGAATTATCATTTGCCGTTCGTCACATGGGAACTTATGCGGGGATCATGATTACCGCTAGTCATAACCCTAAGGAATACAATGGTTACAAGATTTACGGTGAAGATGGTGGACAGATGCCACCGAAAGAATCTGACATGATGACAGGTTACATCCGTAAGATTGATGATATTTTTGACATTGCTTTAGCTGATGAACAAGAAATGCTTGACAATGGTTTGGAAACAATTATGGGTGAAGATGTCGACGCTGCATACCTTGCTAATGCTAAGGGCGTAACTGTTAACCCTAAATTAGCTAAGGAATATGGTAAAGATATGAAGTTTGTCTTTACCCCATTATGTGGAACAGGTCGAATGCTTGGTGAACGAGCATTGCGTCAAGCTGGGTTTACAAATTACGAAATGGAACCAACTGAAGCACAACCAAATGGTGACTTCCCTGGCTTGGAACATCCTAATCCAGAATTCCCAGAAGCATTTGTTCGGTCCATTGCCCTTGGTAAAAAGGTTGATGCAGATGTGTTGATCGCCACGGACCCTGATGCTGACCGGCTTGGATGTGCAGTTCGTCAACCAGATGGTGAATATCAATTGCTAACTGGTAATCAAATTGCTTCTATCATGCTTGCCTACATTCTTGAGGCGCATAAACAAGCAGGAACCTTGCCAAAGAATGCTGCTGCGGTAAAATCAATTGTTTCTACTAATTTCGCTGCTAAAATTGCAGAAAGTTACGGCGTTGATATGATCAATGTTTTAACTGGATTTAAGTGGATTGCTGACCAAATTCATCAATATGAGACTGGGAAAGCTGATCATACCTTTATGTTCGGTTTTGAAGAAAGTTATGGTTACCTTATTAAGCCATTTGTTCGTGACAAGGATGCCATCCAATCCTTAACGTTACTTGCTGAGGTTGCCGCTTATTACCGTAGTCGTAACATGACCCTTTACGATGGCTTACAAGAATTATTTAAGAAGTATGGCTACTTCCGTGAAAAGACAATTGCTAATACTTATGCTGGTGTTGATGGCCCTGCTAAGATTAAGGCTTTAATGAAGAAGTTCAGAGAAGAAGCCCCAACTCATTTTGCGGGTCATCAAGTAGTAGTTACTGAAGATTTCGCTAATGGGACTAAAACTACAGCTGATGGCAAAGTAAGTGAATTAGGTATTCCAGAATCAAATGTATTGCGTTACATTCTTGATGATGATACTTGGATTGCTATTCGTCCATCGGGAACTGAACCAAAGCTTAAGTTCTACATTGGTACAAGTGCTGATACCTTAGATAAGGCAAATGAAAAATTAGCTGATTTCGAAAAGGCTTTACAAGAGTTTGCTGAAGAATAATAACTGAGAGACTGTTGAAAAAAACTTTGCTTTTTTCAACAGTCTCTGTTTTTATACACGATATCGGGGATGTCAATAAGATTAAATTTTTCCTCACCTTTCTTGAAATTTCGCAAAAAAATTGTATGATTGTACAAATTAATTATTTTTTGGGAGGAATTCATCATGGGAATGCATGAATATCTGAAAAGTTTAAGTGACCTCGAAATGATTAACCGTGCTCCAGGATATTTTAAATTTGAGGAACATAATGTAGCTGCCCATTCATTTAAAGTAACTCAAGCCGCACAAATGCTGGGTGATATTGAAGAACAAGCCGGAAATGAAATTGATTGGCGTTCTTTATATGAAAAAGCTCTTAATCATGACTATACAGAGCGCTTTATTGGTGACATCAAAACGCCGGTAAAATATGCTACTCCTGAATTGCGCTCAATGCTGGCGCGGGTTGATAAATCATTAACAGAAAACTTTATTCAATCTGAGATTCCGGCTGAGTTCCGGACAGCTTATGAACGACGATTTGCGGAAGGAAAAGATGATACTTTAGAAGGTAAAATTCTCGCAGTTGCTGATAAGATTGATCTTATGTATGAATCATTTGGCGAAATTCAAAAAGGTAATCCTGAACCAGTTTATATGGATATTTATAAGTCGAGCTTGACAGCAATTATGGATTTTCGTGATATGGCCAGTGTCCGGTATTTCCTTAAGAAGATTTTGCCAGAATTATTAAAAGATAATGCAGATAGTAATGCGAAAAACCAATTAGCGATTATTACTACCCAAATTATTCAACAATAATTTATACTGTTAGGCTTCCCTTTTATCAAATAGTTGCTTTTTGCAAACGCTTTCTTATAATGGAAGTAGAAGGTAAAAACTAACAAGATAAAGGGAGGCGGCAAGGATGACACCAAGTTTATTTGCAGGAACATTTGCAATTTTAGTATTGTGGTTAATCGTTGATATTATCTGGGAATTGAGTCGACCAAGAGATATTGTAATGCGGCGCCTATGTGCTTGGCTTAATCTTATTGCGATTATTGGTGGTTTTTCCGTATTTTATGGGGTAACCCATTTTGATAATGCTAATCTTGTTCCGTGGTTTATTTGTTTGAATTGGATTAATGTTGTTGCCGCGGGCTTACAATTTTACTTCGGTTACTTTCGGCACAATTAAAATGATAAATAAAATGTTTTAAGAAGTGAGTGAAAATAGTTTTGTTTGGAGCGATTGTTTTCTACTCACTTTTTTACTGTAAATTTATAGACGAATACATGTTTGGGTGATAAACTAATAACAGTAAATAATAAATAGTTAGTGATAAGTGGGATGCGGTAATTTATGAAGTTGCGATTCCACTTTATTTTATTTAACTGCGACGTAAGGGAGGAAATTCTTTTGATTTACCGGCAACCAGATAAAAAATTTGAACTAGTGTCAGAGTACAAACCAACTGGCGATCAGCCCCAAGCAATTAATCAATTGACAAGGGGGATTGAAGATGGTGAAAAAGCTCAAATCTTATTAGGGGCAACAGGAACAGGAAAAACATTTACAATCTCAAATGTGATTGCCAATGTCAATAAGCCAACTTTGATTCTTTCCCATAATAAGACCTTAGCGGGGCAACTCTATGGTGAAATGAAAAAATTCTTCCCTCATAACGCGGTTGAATATTTTGTTTCCTACTATGACTACTATCAACCAGAAGCATATGTGCCATCTAGTGATACTTATATTGAAAAAGATGCGTCAATTAATGATGAAATTGATAAGCTTCGGCACTCTGCCACTACTTCCTTACTGGAACGAAATGATGTAATTGTAGTTGCCTCTGTTTCTAGTATTTTTGGATTAGGGGATCCTCGAGAATATCAAAATAGTGTCCTTTCTTTGCGCGTTGGTCAAGAAATTGAACGTGATCGATTGTTGACCGAACTTGTTAATCTTCAATTTGATCGCAATGATATTGATTTTCAACGGGGGCGTTTCCGCGTTCGTGGCGATGTAGTTGAAATCTTTCCGGCGTCGCGTGATGAACGGGCATTGCGGATTGAATTCTTTGGGGATGAGATTGATCGGATTCGTGAAGTTGATGCACTGACAGGCGAAGTGATTGGTGACCGGGATCATGTTTCTATCTTCCCGGCTACCCACTTTATGACTAATGAAGAAGTCATGGATCGGGCATTGCCACAAATTGAAGCTGATTTGAAGAAACAAGTAAAGAAGTTTACTGATGAGGGAAAACTTCTTGAGGCAGAGCGGATTCAGCAACGAACAACTTATGATATTGAAATGATGCGTGAGATGGGCTACACCAATGGAATTGAGAATTATTCGCGTTATATGGATGGCCGAAAGCCCGGCGAACCTCCTTATACTTTATTGGATTTCTTCCCTAAAGATTTCTTATTAGTTGTTGATGAATCCCACCAAACCATGCCGCAAGTACGGGGAATGTATAACGGGGACCGAGCGCGGAAACAAATGTTAATTGATTATGGGTTCCGCTTACCAAGTGCTCTTGACAATCGACCATTAAAACTACCAGAATTTGAACAACATGTTAATCAAGTTGTATACATGTCTGCAACACCTGGCCCATATGAAATGGAACAGACAGACCACGTTGCTCAGCAAATTATTCGACCAACTGGGTTACTTGACCCAACAGTCGAGGTTCGCCCGGTAATGGGACAGATTGACGACCTAGTTGGTGAAATTAACAAACGTATTGAGAAAAATGAACGTGTTTTTGTTACGACCCTGACGAAAAAGATGTCTGAAGACCTTACTGATTATCTAAAGGATATGGGGTTAAAGGTCAAATACCTTCATAGTGATATTAAGACTCTTGAACGGACACAAATTATTCGTGATCTCCGTCTTGGTAAATTTGATGTTCTTGTTGGAATTAACCTCTTGCGGGAAGGGCTGGACGTTCCAGAAGTATCCTTGGTCGCCATTCTTGATGCCGATAAGGAAGGCTTTTTACGCAATGAACGTTCCCTTATTCAGACGATTGGTCGAGCGGCCCGGAATGAGAATGGGGCAGTAATTATGTATGCTGATACTGTGACTGACTCGATGCAAAAGGCAATCGATGAAACAAAGCGGCGGCGGACGATTCAGATGAAATACAATGAAGAACATCACATTACGCCGCATACAATCATCAAGCCAATTCAAGAAGCAATTACTGTTACTAAGAAAGCAACGGATGAAGCTGAAGCAGATAACAGTGCTGAATTTACTGACAAAGATTTTGCAAAGCTAGATAAAGAGGCCCAAGCAAAGATGCTTGATGAATTAACAGAGCAAATGCGCTCTGCTGCTAAGCGCCTTGACTTTGAACAAGCTGCTACGCTTCGTGATACGATAATGGAATTAAAGACAAAAGCAAAAAAATAGAGGAGGGATTATTTCGTGGCAAATGATAAGATCATAATTCATGGGGCACGGGCTCATAACCTAAAAAATATTGATATTACTATTCCGAAAAACAAGTTAGTCGTTGTAACTGGCCTATCAGGTTCTGGAAAGAGTTCTTTAGCTTTTGATACATTATACGCAGAAGGACAACGACGCTACGTGGAAAGTTTATCGGCTTATGCGCGACAATTTTTAGGACAGATGGATAAGCCAGATGTGGACTCAATTGACGGTTTATCTCCGGCAATTTCAATTGACCAAAAAACAACTTCCCATAATCCGCGTTCAACGGTCGGAACCGTGACTGAAATTAACGATTTTCTACGCTTACTATGGGCGCGGGTTGGGACACCAATTTGTCCGAACGATAATATTCCAATTACTAGTCAGTCACCAGAACAAATGGTAGATCGGGTACTAGAATTGCCTGAACGGACACGCCTGCAAATTCTTTCGCCGGTTGTTCGTGATAAAAAGGGAACACAAAAGAAAGTTTTTGAAACAATTAAACGTGAGGGATTTGTCCGGGTTCAAGTAGATGGCGAAACTTATGATCTTGATTCAGTCCCTGAATTAGATAAAAATAAAAAACATACGGTTAATGTCGTAATTGATCGAATTATCATCAAAGAGGGAATTAGGGCGCGGTTATTTGATTCCTTTGAATCGGCTCTCCGCTTAAGCGATGGTTATGCAATTGCTGATGTGATTGGGGGAGACCCAATTCCATTTTCTGAACAATATGCCTGTCCCATTTGTGGCTTTACAGTTGGTGAATTAGAGCCACGGCTATTCTCCTTTAATGCTCCTACTGGTGCTTGTCCAGAATGTGAAGGGTTAGGATTGAAACTTGAAGTAGATATTGATTTAGTAGTTCCTGACCAAACAAAGACCTTAAGAGAAGGGGCGATTGTTCCCTGGAATCCAATCTCATCGCAATACTATCCACAAATGTTAGAACAATTCTGCAAGTCGGTTAGCATTGATATGGATACTCCTTTCAATAAGTTGCCTAAAAAGCAACAACAACAGATTTTGTACGGTAATGGTGAAACACCATTCCACTTCCATTATGAGAATGACTTTGGTGGCATTCGGGATGTCGATGTGCCATTTGAAGGTGTTATCAATAATATTAGCCGACGATACCGGGAGACTAACTCAGATTTTACAAGGGAACAAATGAGAAAGTATATGACTGAGCTTCCATGTCCGGTTTGTCATGGTTACCGGCTAAACCAGCGGGCCTTAGCAGTAAAGATTGATGGGCGAAATATCGGTGAAGTTTCCGCTTTATCAATTAGTGATTCTCTTGAATTCTTTAAGAGTATCAAACTCTCTGCACAAAAAAATGAAATTGCTAAGCCAATTTTAAAAGAAATCATTGACCGATTAACTTTTATGAAAAATGTTGGTGTTGAATACCTAACTTTAAGTCGCTCAGCTCGAACTCTTTCAGGGGGAGAAGCTCAGCGGATTCGGTTAGCAACGCAAATTGGTTCTAATTTGTCAGGAGTAATGTATGTTCTCGATGAGCCGTCAATTGGACTTCATCAACGAGATAATGACCGTTTGATTGAGTCGTTAAAGGCCATGCGTGATCTTGGCAATACGCTGATTGTCGTAGAGCATGATGAAGATACAATGCGCGCGGCCGATTACATTGTCGATATTGGCCCTGGAGCTGGTGAAAACGGGGGCCAAGTGATGGCTGCCGGAACTCCTAAGCAAATTATGCGATCACGGAAGTCGTTAACTGGCCAATACTTATCAGGGAAAAAATTTATTCCAGTACCTCAGGAGCGTCGAGTAGGTAGTGGTAAGAAAATTACTATTACAGGAGCGGCGGAAAATAACTTAAAGGATATTACAGTCGATTTTCCACTTGGTGAGTTTATTTGCGTAACGGGGGTTTCTGGATCAGGAAAGTCAACCCTTGTTAATATGATTCTCAAAAGAGTTTTAGCCCAAAAACTGAATAATAATTCCGCAAAACCTGGTAAGTACAAGTCGATTAGTGGGGTTGAAAATATTGAAAAAGTTATCAATATTGATCAATCGCCAATTGGTCGTACTCCACGAAGCAACCCGGCAACTTATACGGGAGTCTTTGATGACATTCGTGAACTATTTGCTCAAACCAACCAAGCTAAAATGCATGGATATACTAAGGGACGTTTTAGCTTTAACGTTAAGGGAGGACGCTGTGAAGCTTGCCGTGGGGACGGAATTATTAAAATTGAGATGAATTTCTTGCCAGATGTTTATGTGCCATGTGAAGTTTGTCATGGAACACGTTATAATTCTGAAACCCTTGAAGTTGAATACAAGGGCAAGAATATTGCTGAGGTCCTTAATATGACTGTTTCTGAAGCTCTTGACTTCTTTAGTGCGATTCCGAAAATTAAGCGCAAACTGCAAACTATTGAAGACGTTGGGTTGGGTTATGTTCACCTTGGTCAACCGGCAACTACTCTTTCAGGTGGGGAAGCTCAACGAATGAAATTAGCAGCTGAACTTCACCGTCAGTCTCACGGTAAGAGCTTCTATATTTTAGATGAGCCAACTACTGGATTGCACATGGATGATATCAAACGCTTATTAGCTGTCCTGCAGCGGTTAGTCGATGCGGGAAATACTGTTTTAGTAATTGAGCATGATTTAGATGTTGTAAAATCAGCGGACTGGTTAATTGATCTTGGCCCTGAAGGAGGAGCTGGTGGAGGCAATGTTGTCGCCACTGGAACTCCAGAGCAAGTAGCAGAAGTAAAGGGAAGTTACACTGGTAAATATTTAAAAGAGATGCTCGCACGTGATCAAAAATGGGCAGAAGAACGAGAAGCTAAGCAAAAAAAGTAGTTGCAATCTAATTCTTCTAATGGTATTCTAATGAAAATTAAAGTACACGAAACGAGGGAAAAGAGATGTTATTTTTTAATAATCAAAATCAACAGTTTTCTTCCTCCTCAGCCTCTAATTCTATTAAGGCTGAGTGATTTTGGTGTACCCAATCGATAGGTTTATACAGACTCGGGTTCTCTATTAATCATTTGGCGTGACCAAATTGTATTAATAGATGATATCCCGAGTTTTTATTTTGCCTAATATTAAGAATGGAGGAATGATGATGAATCAACAACCAACAGATGAACTAAAAAGGTCGCTTGGCTTTTGGTCCGCTATTTCGATTGTTATTGGGACAATTATTGGATCGGGAATATTCTTTAAACAAGGATCTGTTCTTGATAGTGCTGGTACATCTACGCTTGCGATTGCTGCCTGGGTATTTGGAGGAATTATTACTTTAACTGGTGGATTAACAGTGGCGGAAATTGGTGCTCAGATGCCATATACCGGGGGATTATATGTCTATATTGAAAACTTGTATGGTCGCCTTTTAGGATTTTTAGCCGGGTGGATGCAAGTAATTGTTTATGGACCAGCAATTATTGCTTCGGTTGCCGGATTTATGAGTATTTTAATGGCAAACTTCTTTGGTTTAGGACCCCAGTGGCGAATACCTTTAGCAGTGATTACAGTGATTGCAATTGGAGTAATGAACCTTTTTGAAAATAAAGTTGGTGCAATTTTTTCGATTATTACGACTGCCGGAAAAATGATTCCAATTGCAGCAATTATTATCTTTGGCTTGTTCTGGGGACATCAAAATGCTTTTGGTCAAACAGTTACCGAAATTCACCAATCAACTGGTGGTTTTGGAGTAGCAGTTTTAGCAACTTTATTTGGTTATGATGGGTGGATTTTGATTGCAAATCTTGGAGGAGAAATGAAAAATCCCCAAAAATTATTGCCACGAGCTATTATTTTAGGGATTACTGCTGTTCTTATTATTTATACTTTAATTACTGTTGGGATTCTTAAGTTCCTTCCAGTTAATACTATTCATCGGCTAGGCGAAAATGCAACTGCATATTTAGCAGTAAAAGCCTTTGGAGCAATTGGGGGAAAATTGCTGTCAGCCGGAATTATTATTTCGATGATGGGGACTTTAAACGGGAAAATGATTACTTTTCCCCGGATTGTATACGCAATGGCGCGTCGTCATGATTTGCCATTTTCACGTTATCTCGCATATATTACGCCAAAGGGGAAGTCGCCAGTAGTAGCAACGATGTTTATTATCGTTCTTGCAACGGCTATGATGTTCTTCTTTGACCCTGATCACTTATCAGATTTGTGTGTATTTACTGTTTATTGTTTTTATCTTTTAGCATTCTTTGGGATCTTCATTTTAAGACATAGAAATAAGGGACCACGTCCATTCAGCACACCGCTTTATCCCTTAGTGCCAATTATTGCGATTGCTGGTGGAATCTTTGTCCTAGTAAGTGAAGTTATGAATGATCCGGCTGGTGTAATTCTTTTTATCGGAATCGTCATCGTAGGATTACCAATCTTATATATTGTTAAACGAATGGATCAACGACGGATGCATTAAGATTTAAGGCTAAGCTTAACTTGGCCTTTTTTGTTGCTTAAATAAGACACACCCGGCTTGATGTGATAGAATAGTTGGGTAGCTGTATGCGGAAAGAGGAACTAGTGATGGTAGATAAAAAATTAAAAGTAGTAATTATTACAGGGATGAGTGGTGCGGGGAAAACCGTTGCCGTTCATAGCTTAGAAGATTTAGGATATTTCGTAATTGATAACATGCTTCCTGGATTGGCAGAACGTTTTGTTGATGTGATAAAAGATTCAGGAGAGTTTAATAAAATCGCCATGGTAATGGATATGCGTTCACGCGGGTTTTACGATGAGGTTTTACCAAATTTTGAAAAACTGAAAAAGCGGGCTGATTTAGATGTGAAACTACTCTTCTTAGATGCTAATGACGTCACGTTAATTTCACGTTATAAGGAAACAAGACGTTCTCATCCCTTATCTCCGCAAGGTCGAATTCTTGATGGGGTAGAATTAGAACGGAAGCTTTCAACTGATCTTAAAAGTCAAGCAGATATAGTAATCGACACCACTAATGTGACACCACGAAATCTAAAGTTAAGACTTAATAAATTATTCGGACAGGGTGAAGGCAATGACTTTTATGTTGAAGTAATGTCATTTGGTTTTAAATATGGGTTGCCACTTGATGCGGATATCGTAATGGATGTTCGTTTTCTCCCTAATCCATTCTATATTCCGGAATTAAAGCACTTAACAGGAAATGATCTAGCTGTTCAAAATTATGTTATGCAGAGTTCGCTGGCTAAGGAATTTTACCAGCATTTACGGTCTCTCTTAGAGATTACTCTTCCAGGTTACATTAAGGAGGGAAAGAGCAGTTTGACAATTGCAATTGGGTGTACAGGTGGTCAACATCGGTCAGTAACTATTGCTAATAAATTATCTGCTGATTTAAAAGAAAAGAGATATAAAGTAAATACTTACCATCGCGATATTGAGAAGGCAAAATAAAGAGGAGTTTTAATTATGTTGCATAAACCAAAGATTGTAGTGATTGGTGGTGGGACTGGTCTACCAGTTGTCCTTCGCGGGTTGCGAGATCAAAACGTTGATGTTACGGCAGTCGTAACAGTAGCTGATGATGGTGGTTCTTCAGGAATTTTACGAAATTATATTAATGTGGTTCCACCTGGTGATATTAGAAATGTTTTAGTGGCGTTATCAGAATTACCGGATCTTGACCTTGACATTTTTCAATATCGTTTTAAGAGTAGTGATCAGTTCTTTGCCGGTCATGCGATTGGTAATTTGATTATCTCTGCTTTATCTGAAATGAAGGGTGGTATTTTTGCCGCTGTTCAAGAGTTATCAGAAATGATGAAGATTAATGGAAATATTTATCCTGTTGCCAATGAGCCGTTGACTTTAAATGCTGAATTTACAGACGGTACAAAGTTAAGTGGCGAATCGGAAATTACGGCCGCCCATAAACAAATTAAACGGGTCTGGGTAACACCTTCTAAAGATAATGATGGGCATCCTGCTCGTCCTGTGTCAGAGGTTATAACAGCAATAAAAAATGCAGATCAAATCGTTCTTGGTCCTGGAA
This sequence comes from Limosilactobacillus secundus, assembly GCF_020784695.1. NCBI lineage: Bacteria > Bacillati > Bacillota > Bacilli > Lactobacillales > Lactobacillaceae > Limosilactobacillus > Limosilactobacillus secundus. Next base: position 11,249 of record NZ_JAJGUA010000032.1, on the reverse strand, counting down.
GCTTATTTACTAGCATCCTGCCAAACTTGATGATTTCTGAAGTAGGGCAAGCCGTTCGCGAAAGTAAGGCTGAAGTTGTCTATATTTGCAATATTATGACGCAAAAAGGTGAAACGGATAACTTTACAGATGCTGATCATGTTCGGGTATTAAACCATCACCTTGGGAAGAATTTTATTAATACAGTTTTAGTCAATATTCAACCTGTTCCAGAAAATTACCTTGATTTTCAAGAATGGAATGAAATTTCTCAACCGGTTAAGCATGATTTCCAAGGACTACGAGCACAGAATTGTCGCGTAATTAGTTCAAATTTTCTGCGGCTAAAAGACAACGGTGCCTTCCATGATCGCGATAAAGTTGTAGCAGAATTAATGAATCGACTTCACCAAGTTCACGAGTAGTTAGGAGACTGATGCTAAATGTCATATGCAAGCGAAGTAAAGAAGGAATTAACGGGAATTACTGTTCATCGGGATAATGCAAAGGCGGAATTGATGGCCCTTATTCGGATGAATGGGTCGATTGGCATTGCTGACCACCAGTTAGTTTTGAATGTTCAGACTGAAAACCCGGCAATTGCGCGACGAATCTATTCACTTTTAAAACAATTTTACGGGGTGGAAAGTGAAATCGTGGTTCGTCGTAAAATGAAATTAAAAAAGAATAACCAATATATAGTTCGCTTACGCTATCATGCACAACATGTCTTAGATGATCTTGGCATTTTACAAAATTATCAAATTAAAGAACAAGTACCCGTAGAATTGCTCAAGGATGAATGGATGGTCCGTTCATATCTAAGAGGTGCATTTTTAGCGGGGGGATCAGTAAATAATCCTGAAACTTCCCGTTACCACTTGGAGATATACTCTCTTTATGAGGAACATAATGAGATTATTGCTCAGATGATGAACAAGTTTGGCCTAAATGCCCAAACAACCGCTCGCCGTAGTGGCTTTATCGTTTACTTGAAAGAAGCCGAAAAAATTGCTGATTTTATGTCATTAATTGGTGCAACTAACTCAATGCTTCAGTTTGAGAATGTTCGAATTGTACGAGATATGCGGAATTCAGTTAACCGATTAGTAAATTGTGAAAATGCTAACCTGAATAAGATTGCGAATGCGTCAACGCGACAAATCGAAAATATTGAATTTATTGATTCACGAGTAGGTCTTAGCAGCTTACCTGATAAGTTGCGGGAAATTGCAGAAACGCGGTTAGCCCATCAAGAAGTTAGTCTAAAAGAATTAGGGGAATTGGTTCCTGGTGGTCCGATTTCCAAGTCGGGTGTTAACCATCGTTTACGTAAATTGAATGCTTATGCTGATGAATTGCGTACATCGCAGGTTAAACAATAAAAACCTTTGAGGATAAGAAAAAAATAAGCTTTTTTCTTATCCTCAAAGGTTTTATTTTATCTTCTTTAAGTGAAATTTATTTTTTATTTATACTTTCGCTAATTAGCGCTAATTCGGCTGTTGCACATTCTTGATCTAATTTATTCCAGTTGGTGGTAACGTTAAAAACGTTTAATTTATTTACTGACATTATAATATCCTCCTTGACCTTACACCTTTGTTCTCTTTCATCTACATCTTATATCATACTATGATTGGTCTAAAAGTCAACTGTTATAATAACGGTATTTATGTGGCGCTTTGTGGAATTGGTATAGTTCAATTGCTGAAACCATTAATGGAATAGCAAAGATAATCGTTTATCAAATTTAGATAAATTATTAATTTTTAGAAATGGTATTCACGAGATAGTTGTTTTGGATTAAGGGAGACTTGCTTTTTAAAACAATGACCGGTATAATTGGAACGTTAATTAATTTACGTTTAATATCAAAGGAGGCAAAGTAACATGCGTAAAGCACACCCATACGGCGTACAAGGCCGTCGCCCAATCGCTTCAAAGTATAAGCGAGCATTAAAAGAAAAGAAGATCGAAGCTATTCGTAAGTGGGCTAAAGAAAAGCCAGCTGAAGAAAAGTAATTTATTTTATAAAAGCTATGCAATCCAGTGCATAGCTTTTATTTTTTAATAAAAAGAAAAAACTAAAGCATTAATTAATAAGATGACTCTTTTAAAAATAACGTTTTAATATTTTTGTACACTAATACTGTATTTTGTATGTTAAAATATAGGTAAGCGCTTACAGAAAAGTGTCGTTTATAAAAGAGGTGATAGTATGTTTGAATTTTTAAAACCAGCTCCAGCGGCGAAGCAAAAGGTTCCTGCTGATAAGGTTGAAAGTTCGTATCGTTGGCATCAGTTAGGAGTATTACTTGCGATTTGTATCGGTTATATTGGCTATTATATTATTCGTTTAATTTTCACAACCGAACAAAATGAAATTATGAAGCAGTATGGTTTTACCACGGCTGATATCGGAATGGTGCTTTCGTGTTTTGGGATTGGTTATGGGATTTCAAAACTATTTATGGGAGCATTAAGTGATAAAAGTAATACTAATCGTTATTTAGCAACCGGATTAATTATTTCTGCACTGCTTAATTTCGGTTTAGGATCTACCCGTAGCCTTTATATGATGATGTTTCTAATGTTAATTATGTCAATTGCTCAAGGGATGGGGGCAGCGGCATGCCAGCGTTCTGTTCAATTATGGTGGGGAAAGAAACACCGGGGAGCGATTTATTCGATTTGGTCTTCTGCACATAACGCTGGAGCCTTTGCTTGTGTTGCTGTTGTACAATTAGCAACATTCATGTTTTCAGGTTCCATTTCTGCTGTCTTTTATACATCTTCAGTGGTTTCACTGATTATTGCGGCCTTTGTATTATTAGTTGGTGCTGATCGGCCGGTTAGTGTTGGGTTGCCAAGTATTTCTGAATATACCGGAGATGAAGTTGTTTTAGAAAACGGAACTGAGTCTGATTCGGAAGAGACGAGTCTGACTTTACCACAAATTTTTGTTAAATATATTTTGACAAATAAAGTTGTGTGGGCCATTACCCTAACATCAATGTCCCTGTATTTGGTTCGATATGGGATAATGAGCTGGATTCCAAGCTATCTTGTAGAATCAAAAGGCTTTACGACTAACTTTGCAAAATGGTTAGTGGGTATTTTTGAACTTGCGGCGGTTCCGGGAGTAATTATTATGGGAGCAATTTCCGATGCATTAAAGGGACGTCGAGCTATTGTTTGTATTTTATGTGTAATTGGTTTATTTATTTGTTTGACAACGTATTTCTTTAGTACCAATCACGTTTTGATCGTAAGTGTTCTTTTTGTTATGGGAACTTTAATTTATGCTCCATTAACATTGGTTGGATTAATGGTTAACGAAGCAGTTCCTAAATTTGCAGTAGGTTCATCAACTGGATTTATGGGCTTTTTCCAATATATTTTTGGTGAAACGTTAGCAACTGCTTTAATTGGTATTTTGGTAGCCAAATATGGCTGGCTTGCAAGTAATATGGTTTTATACACTGCTTCAGCGCTAGCATTTCTATTATTGGTTTATATTTTTATTGCTGAACGTCGTGCTGAAAAGATAGCCGCTTCTGACAAAAAAGATTAAATTTTCGCTAAAACAAGGCTTTGAAGAATTTTTAGCCTTGTTTTTTGATTTAATTATAATAGTCAAGAATGTTTTACAAAAAAATATTAAATAATAGTTAAAACATTTGACCTTTTTTGACCAATCGAGTATAGTATTATTATCCGTTGGCATGCAAGACTAACGAGTGCTAATTTATTAAGGAGGCCATATTATGAATTTAGTACCTACTGTCATTGAGCAATCATCCCGTGGTGAACGTGCTTATGACATCTACTCACGGCTTCTGAAGGACCGTATTATTATGCTCTCTGGTCCAATTGAAGACGAAATGGCAAATTCAATTGTTGCGCAACTTTTATTCCTTGATGCGCAAGATTCAACTAAAGATATTTACTTATACATTAATTCACCTGGTGGTGTTGTTACCTCAGGAATGGCAATTTATGACACGATGAACTTTATTAAGGCTGATGTTCAAACTATTGTAATCGGGATGGCTGCTTCTATGGCCAGTGTATTAGTATCATCTGGTGCTAAGGGTAAGCGTTTTGGATTACCACACTCACAAGTTTTGATTCATCAACCATCTGGTGGAGCTCAAGGTCAACAGACTGAAATCGAAATTGCTGCTACTGAAATTTTGAAAACACGGAAGATGCTTAACGGGATCCTTGCTAAGAATTCTGGTCAACCTATCGAGAAGATCCAGGCTGATACTGAACGTGATCATTACTTGACAGCACAAGAAGCAGTAGATTACGGCTTACTTGATGGTGTAATGGAAAATAATTCAAAATTAAAGTAAAGGGATAAATAAAAAGATCTCCAATTATTCGATTAATTTCGAATGACGGAGATCTTTTTTTTGAATTATCAAAAAGGCAAGTGAAAATTAACAGCCTTGTAGCGACGCGAAAATAGTTCCATAATATCTTAAAAATAAAAAAGACTGTTGAAAAATTTTTTCAACAGTCTCATAAAAATGCGCCCCCCGAGAGTCGAACTCGGATCTCGAGAACCGGAATCTCACGTGCGATCCATTACACTAAGGGCGCGTCAACAGATATTATATTATCTTAAGTTAAAATGAATTGCAAGCATTATTTGAAAAAATTAATCAAAATAACGCTTACATCAGAAAAATGTTGTGATTGAATAGACAATTTTTTTGAAGATGGTATCATAAGTATCGTAGAAGTTGTATTGTTGCTTAGACCTTCCCACTGCGTCACTTACAATGGTTGAGAGTTGCGATGCTGATGTAATGTGATAAACTAAGCAAGTACACTAATTATGTTTTTTCCTAAAGGAGGAATTTGCAGTATGACTGTAAAAATTGGTATTAACGGTTTTGGCCGTATTGGTCGTTTAGCATTTCGTCGGATTCACGAACTTAACACAAATGATATTGAAGTTGTTGCAATCAACGATTTGACTACTCCTTCTATGTTGGCTTACTTACTTAAGTATGACTCAACTCATGGTAAGTTCCCAGGTGAAGTTACATCTACTGATACTGGTATTGTTGTTGATGGTAAGGAATACCCTGTATACGCTGAACGCGATGCTCGTAACATTCCTTGGGTAAAGAACGATGGTGTTGACTTTGTTCTTGAATGTACTGGTTTCTACACCTCTGCTGAAAAGTCACAAGCACACATTGACGCTGGTGCAAAGCGTGTATTGATTTCAGCACCTGCTGGTAACATCCCAACTGTTGTTCCTGGTGTTAACCTTGATACTTTGACTAAGGATGACATTATCGTATCAGCTGGTTCATGTACTACTAGTTGCTTGGCACCAATGGCTAAGGTCTTAAATGACGAATTTGGTGTTAAGGTTGGTACTATGACTACTATCCACGCATTTACTTCTACTCAAGCTATTCTTGATGGCCCTCGTGGTAAGAAGATGCGTAACAACCGTACTGCAAGTGTAAACACTATTCCTCACTCAAGTGGTGCTGCTAAGGCTATTGGTTTAGTTATTCCTGAATTAAACGGTAAGCTTTCAGGTCACGCACAACGTGTTGGTGTTGTTGATGGTTCATTAACTGAACTTGTTTCAATCTTAGACAAGAAGGTTACTGTTGACCAAATCAACGATGCTATGAAGAAGGCTACTAACCCAGCATTCGGTTACACTGAAGATGAAATTGTTTCAACTGATATTATCGGTTCAACATACGGTTCAGTATTCGATCCTTCCCAAACTGAAATTATGGAAGGTGACGATGGTTCACAATTAGTTAAGACTGTTGCTTGGTACGACAACGAATACGGTTTCACTAGCAACATGATCCGGACTTTGCTTCATTTTGCTACTCTTTAATTTGAAGTAAAATTAAACTAATTTGATTAAGGTGGGAGGAGGACTACTCCGCCCGCTTTTTTTATCAAAAGAAGAGGAGACATAATACAATGGCTAAATTAACTGTTGAAGACCTTCCTTTAGAAGGCAAGAAAGTATTAATGCGTGTTGACTTTAATGTTCCAATTAAAGATGGCGTTGTTGGTGACGACAACCGAATTGTTGCTGCCTTACCAACAATTAAATATGTTATTGACCACGGTGGTCGAGCAATCTTATTCTCACACCTTGGCCGGATTAAAAAAGAAGAAGATAAGCCTGGACTTTCACTTCGTCCAGTTGCAGAACGTCTTTCTAACCTACTAAACAAGCCAGTAACATTTGTTCCAGTTACTGAAGGTAAGCAATTAGAAGATGCTATCGATAACATGAAGAATGGGGATGTTTTGCTTGTTCAAAACACCCGTTATGAAGATGTTAAGGATGGCGAATATGTAAAGCGTGAATCTGGTAATGATCCTGAATTAGGTAAGTACTGGGCCTCTCTTGGTGATGTATTTGTAAATGATGCCTTTGGTACAGCTCACCGTAAGCACGCTTCTAATGTTGGTATTGCTACTAATATGCCAGGCAAGGCAGCAGCTGGTTACTTGATGGAAAAGGAAATCAAGTTCTTAGGTGATGCTGTAGATAATCCTGAACGTCCATTTGTTGCCATTCTTGGTGGTGCAAAGGTTTCTGATAAGATTGGTGTTATTGATAATCTTCTTGACAAAGCAGACAAGATTATTATCGGTGGTGGAATGGCTTATACATTCTACGCTGCTAAGGGAATCAAAGTTGGTAACTCACTTGTTGAAAAAGACAAGATTGACGTTGCTAAGCAAATCTTAGATAAAGCTGGCGACAAGCTTGTATTGCCAATTGATAATGTAGTAGCTGATAAGTTCAACAATGATGCTGATACAAAAGTTGTTGAAGGTGATATTGACGACGGTTGGATGGCCCTTGATATTGGTCCTAAGTCTGTTGAAGAGTTCAAGAACGTATTAAAAGATGCCAAGACTGTTGTTTGGAATGGACCAATGGGTGTATTTGAAATGCCAAACTTTGCTAAGGGAACGCTTGAAATTGGTAAATTCCTTGGTACATTAACGGATGCTACAACAATCGTTGGGGGCGGAGACTCAACTGCTGCTGTTAAGGAATTGGGGGTTGCTGACAAGCTTACTCACATTTCAACTGGTGGTGGTGCATCATTAACTTACCTTGAAGGTAACGAATTACCTGGAATTGCCGCAATTTCTGACAAATAATTAATGTTTAACTACTATTTATAAATCTTATATAAGAGGCTGAGAAAACTTTTGCTTTTCTCAGCCTCTTACCGTATCTTGGTATTAACAATAAAATAGTAGATGGGAGGGTCAACAATGAGAGTACCGATTATTGCTGGCAATTGGAAAATGCATAAAGATGTTCAAGAAGCTGTCTCTTTTATCGAAGCAGTAAAAAATCAGCTTCCGCCTGCCGACCAACTTGAAACAGCAATTGCTGCTCCTACTCTTTGTTTAGTACCAATGGTTAAAGCAGCTAAAGAATCCCCGTTAAAAATAATGGCAGAAAACTGCTACTATAAGAATGAGGGAGCCTATACTGGTGAAACAAGTCCATATGCTTTATACCAAGCAGGAATCCATCATGTAATTTTAGGCCATTCTGAACGTCGAACTTACTTTAATGAAACTGATGAATTAATTAATAGAAAAGTAAAGGCGGCATTAATAAACGGGTTATGTCCGATTGTTTGCTGTGATGATACCATGCGTCGACGAGTTGCTGGAAAGAAAGTTCATTGGGTGGTGAGCCGCATTCTCGCAGATCTTCATGGATTGACCAATAATGAAATTTGTCATGTTACGGTTGCTTATGAACCTAGTTGGGCGATTGGGACAGGCGAGAGTGCTGATCCAGATCAGGCAGCAGAGGGTTGTTACTTAATTAGGCAGACAATTAGTGATATGTATGGAGATAAAGTTGCAAATAATGTTCGAATTTTGTATGGAGGCAGTGTAACAACTTCTAATATCAATGCATTAATGGCAAAAAATGATATTGATGGTGTTTTAGTTGGAACAGCGAGCTTAAATCCAGAAACATTTTTACAATTAGTTCACCATTAGTCTGTTAAATGCTTGTTTTTAATTGTGTAAAATAATACAATGTTAAGTGGAATTGCTTTCCAAATAAATGACAGAGGAGAGATTCATCAAATGTCACTCATTACAGATATTTATGCACGTGAAGTCCTTGATTCACGTGGTAACCCAACAGTTGAAGCAGAAGTTTACACAGAAGCCGGTGGTGTAGGTCGCGGTATCGTTCCTTCAGGTGCTTCAACTGGTGAACACGAAGCTGTTGAATTACGTGACGGCGACAAGAACCGTTTTGGCGGCAAGGGTGTTTTAAAGGCTGTTTCAAACGTAAACAACATTATTGCTAAGGAAATCGTAGGGATGGAAGTTACTGACCAAATCGCTATCGATAAGGCAATGATTAAGTTAGACGGTACTCCAAACAAGGGTAAGTTAGGTGCGAACGCTATTTTAGCTGTTTCATTAGCTGCTGCTCGGGCTGCTGCTGACGAATTACAAGTACCTCTTTACAACTACCTTGGTGGTTTCAACGCTCATGTATTGCCAACACCAATGATGAACGTTATTAACGGTGGTGCTCACTCAGATAACAAGGTTGACTTCCAAGAATTCATGATCATGCCAGTTGGTGCACCAACTGTACGTGAAGCTATTCGTTGGGGTTCAGAAACTTTCCACGCCTTGAAGAAGGAATTGGAAGCTGCTGGTAAAGTAACCTCTGTTGGTGACGAAGGTGGATTTGCTCCTGACTTTGCTAACAATGAAGAACCATTCGAATACTTAATCAAGGCTATTGAAGATGCTGGTTACAAGCCAGGTAAGGACATTGCCATTGCCTTTGACGTTGCTGCTTCAGAATTATGGAACGACGAAGACAAGAAGTACAAGCTTCGTTGGTCAACTGGTGAAGAATACACCACTGAAGAATGGATTAACTACTTATCCGGTATTATTGAAAAGTACCCAGTAGTATCTGTTGAAGACCCAATTGACGAAAACAACTGGGATGACTGGGTAACTATTACTGATAAGTTAGGTAAGAAGGTTCAACTTGTTGGTGATGACTTCTTTGTAACTAACACTGATTACTTGAAGAAGGGTATCCAAATGGGTGCTGCTAACTCAATCTTAATCAAGCTTAACCAAATTGGTACTTTAACTGAAACTGTTGAAGCTATCGAAATGGCTAAGGAAGCTGGTTACACTGCCATCGTTTCACACCGTTCTGGTGAAACTGAAGACACTACCATCGCTGACTTGGTTGTTGCTACAAACGCTGGACAAATCAAGACTGGTTCAATGAGCCGGACTGACCGTCTTGCTAAGTACAACCAATTAATGCGGATTGAAGATCAACTTGGTGATGTTGCTCAATATAAGGGTATTCACTCATTCTACAACTTGAGCCAACAAGCTCGTCAAGACATCGAAAATCGTTAATTTTAAGCATTAGTTAAAAATCAAAAAGGACTATGGATGGAATTCCGTAGTCCTTTTTAATTACAAATTATTTAATTGAGTTTGAAATCGATTACATCTTTTTGTATTAGAAAATAATGAGAAAGAAGCGTTGGAATTTAGTATGAAATATAATATAATCTTTAAGAGTTAAATACAATGAAAGGATAATGATACACATGAAAAAATCGGCACCAGAACTTAATCGTTCGATGACTGCTGGTCAGATGGAAATGATTTCCCTTGGTGGAGCAATTGGTGTTGGACTGTTTATGGGATCAACATCTACAATCAAGTGGACCGGACCATCTGTTATCCTCGCATATGCGTTTGTTGGCTTAATTTTATATATTGTTATGAGAGCGTTAGGAGAGATGATTTACATTAATCCTGGAACAGGTTCTTTTGCGGATTATGCAACTGAATATGTTCATCCAGTAGCTGGATATCTTGCTAAATGGGCTAACGTATTTGAGTATATTGTTGTAGGAATGTCTGAAGTAGTAGCAGCGACTGAATATCTTAAATATTGGTGGCCCCACCTTCATACTTGGGTAGCTGGAGTTGTTATTATTATTTTCTTGGTTCTCGCTAATTTAGCAAGTGCAAAGGCATATGGATCACTTGAATTTTGGTTTGCGATGATCAAAGTTATTACTATTATCTTTATGATCTTACTTGGATTTATGATTATCTTCTTTGGTTTTGGTAATGGCGGTCATCCAACTGGTTTCAGTAATCTTTGGTCTCATGGTGGATTCTTCACTGGTGGCTGGAGTGGTTTCTTCTTCTCAATGTCAATTATCGTTGGATCTTATGAGGGCATCGAATTGCTAGGAATTTCTGCCGGTGAAGTAGCAAATCCGCAAAAAGCAATTGTTAAATCTGTTAAGTCTGTTTTATTCCGGATTTTGATTTTCTATGTTGGAGCAATTTTTGTAATTGTAACAATTTATCCTTGGAATGAATTAAGCAGTGTTGGGTCACCTTTTGTATCTACTTTTGCTAAGGTCGGAATTACAGCTGCAGCATCAATTATTAACTTTGTGGTTTTGACAGCTGCATTATCAGGTGCTAATTCAGGTATTTATAGTTCAAGTCGGATGCTGTTTAAGTTATCTCATGAGGGGGATGCTCCTAAGATTTTTGGGCGTCTTTCAAAACGGATCGTTCCCGATGCTGCCATCCTTGGTATTTCCGGTGGTATCTTGATTGGATTTATTATTGATATGATTTCGGCAACTTATAATCATTCAACTGCTGATATGTTCGTGGTTGTCTTCAGTTCTTCTGTTTTACCTGGAATGATTCCATGGTTTGTAATTTTACTAGCAGAATTACGTTTCCGTCGTAATAATAAAGACTTAATGGTTGATCATCCATTCAAATTACCACTATATCCATTTTCGAATTACTTTGCATTTCTCATGTTGATTGTGATCGTTATCTTTATGTTTATTAATCCTGACACACGGGTTTCGGTTATTGTTGGTGCTGTAGTATTAATTCTAGCAGTCGCAGTATACCTTGTTCGACATGGGGGTAAAAACGAAAAAGCATAAGATAGGGAGCGAGACAGAAGTCACTTGTGACTTCGTTTTTCGACGCGAAGCTAGCCTCTGGGAGCCCCCGCAAGCAACAATAGGCCTCCAATACTCGGTTTTTTACCGGGTATCTGTCAACTGGTATGGTTGACTAAAAATACTTCCTACGAAAATGTAGGGGGTATTTTTTTTTATGAAAAAATACAATCAATTCTTAAAAAGAAAAATTTTTGATTAGCAAAA